>DXGW01000198.1 GCA_019113665.1 Candidatus Alistipes excrementipullorum | reverse complement strand
ATGCCAGAAAATCATCGATCATGGACAATCATCAACCTTCTTGAACAAAGTTACGAAATTTTTCCGCACGAGACTTTCATTTAGGGCTCTTTTTTTATCGCATTTAACGAATAGACGGCACAAAATTGGATTTTTGGCGAATAAATCCTACCTTTACGTAGCCAATCGAAAACAACCTGTATGAAAAAGATCTTCATGGCCATGTTGCTTCTCGCGACGACGGCCTGCACCGAACAACGGAGCGGAATCGAGCTGCTCGACCCCGCCGATTTCACCACCACGGTAAACAACTCACCTGTTACACTCTACACCCTCAAGGCCGGCGACATAACCATGCAGGTCACCAACTACGGCGGCCGCGTCGTCTCCCTGTGGGTTCCCGACCGTGACGGCAACTTCGCAGACATCGAAATAGGCTATCAGAATATCGGCAGGTACATCGACAATAAGGGCGAGCGCTATCTCGGTGCAGTCGTAGGGCCGTATGCCAACCGTATAGCCGGCGGACGGTTCACCCTCGACGGCAAGGAGTACACGCTGCCGCAGAACGACAACGGACAGACCCTGCACGGCGGGACACTCGGTCTCGACCGCATTGTCTGGAATGTCGACGAAGTGACCGGAAACTCGCTGCTCATGAGTTGTACGCTTCCTGACGGACAGGACGGATTCCCGGGTAACCGCACCGTGAAGATGCGTTACGAACTGACTCCCGAAAACGAGTTCGCGGTGACATACGAGGGCACGACCGACGCCCCGACCGTCATGAACATCTCCCACCACTCGTTCTTCA
This sequence comes from Candidatus Alistipes excrementipullorum, assembly GCA_019113665.1. Lineage (GTDB taxonomy): Bacteria > Bacteroidota > Bacteroidia > Bacteroidales > Rikenellaceae > Alistipes > Alistipes excrementipullorum. The sequence goes on along the minus strand of DXGW01000198.1, from coordinate 2,714 downwards.
ACCTCAAGGGCGAAGGCAACGGCACCGTACTCGACAACATTCTCACCATCAACGCCTCGCACACCACTCCCGTCGACAGCCACCTGATACCCACGGGCGAAATAGCCGATGTCGAAGGCACACCGTTCGACTTCCGGACACCGACGGCCATAGGCAGCCGCATCGGAGAGGAGAACGAGCAGCTCCGCAACGGCAAGGGATACGACCACAACTGGGTAATCGACCGCGAGGACGACGGCACCGTAATTCGTGTAGCCGACCTTTACGAACCGCAAAGCGGCCGCGGCATCGAGGTATGGAGCGACCAGATTGCGCTGCAGTTCTACAGCGGCAACTTCTTCGACGGCTCATACGACGGCAAGTACGGACGCCCCATAGGCCACCGCGAAGCCGTAGCGCTCGAAACGCAACGCTACCCCGACTCACCGAACCATGCCGATTTCCCGTCATGCACGCTGCGGCCGGGCGAAGTGTACAAACACACATGCATATATAAATTCTATACCAAATAAACGACTTAACCATGAAACACACCATTCTTACTGCCGTACTCGCGCTTGCAGCCCTTACGGCGACGGCACAGACACAGATCGTGGCCCATCGCGGCTATCATGCAAAGGAGGGATCGGCCCGCAATACCATTTCGAGCCTGCGCAATGCACAGGAACTCGGCGTATACGGATCTGAGTGCGACGTCAACATGACGGCAGACGACTCGTTGCTGGTGATCCACGGCATGTGGCATACCGACAAGAAAGACCCAACCCGCGTACACGTTCAGAAAGACACGTACAAGGACATTCGCAGCAAGTCGTGCGAAGGAGGCAATATCGTGCCGACATTCCGTGAATATCTTGCACAGCTCAAGAAAGACCCGAAAGTACGCCTCGTAATCGAAGTTAAGAGCCACGCCACACCGGAACGCGAGATACAGGTGACACGCGAGATAGTAAAACAGGTTGCAGAGGCCGGACTTGAGAAACAGGTAGACTACATAGCCTTCAGCTCGGTCGTTTGCGACGAATTGGTCAAGATCGTTCCCAAAGGCACGGAGATAGCCTATCTCAACGGAGACTGGGAGCCGGCCAAGGTCAAGGAACACGGATATACCGGCATCGACTACTCTCAGAAGGTCCTCAAGGAGCACCCGGAGTGGATCAAGCAGGCACACAAGCTTGGTCTGAAGGTCAATGTATGGACCGTTAACGATCCCGAAGCCATGCGCTGGTTCATCGACCGCAAGGTTGATTTCCTCACCACGGACGACCCCGCAACCGCGCTTGAAATACTTAAAGGCAAAAAATAACACACGCCAGGACAACACCGAAAACAGATAAAACCTGACAAACCAATGGAAATGAAAGAAAAAGTTGCGTCGAAATTCGAAGAGCTTTTCGGCGCCGGGGCGACACTCTATGCATCGCCCGGACGTATCAACCTTATAGGTGAACATACCGACTACAACGGCGGATTCGTATTCCCGGGTGCAGTCGACAAGGGCATTATCGCCGCAATAAAACCCAACGGCAGCGACAAGGTGCGCGCCTTCTCGATCGACATGAACGAAATGGCTGAATTCGGCCTGCGCGAGGAAGACGCTCCCGCACAGAGCTGGGCACGCTACATCTTCGGCGTATGCCGCGAGATGCAGAAGCGTGGAGTCAAGGTCGGAGGTTTCGACACGACATTCGCAGGTGACGTACCCCTCGGGGCCGGCATGTCGTCCTCGGCTGCATTGGAGAGCACCTATGCATTCGCTCTCAACGAGTTGTTCGACGGCAATATCGACAAGTTCGAACTGGCCCGCGTAGGCCAGGCCACCGAGCACAACTACTGCGGCGTGAAGTGCGGCATCATGGACCAGTTCGCATCGGTCTTCGGCAAGAAGGGCAACCTCATGCGTCTGGACTGCCGCTCGATGGAATTCGAATATTTCCCGTTCGACCCGAAAGGCTACAAACTCGTGTTGCTCGACTCTGTTGTCAAACATGAACTCGTGGGCTCTCCCTACAACAAGCGCCGCGAATCATGCGAGCGTGTAGCCAAGGCTTTGGGAATCGAAACGCTGCGTGACGCCGAGATGAAGGATCTCGAAGCCATCAAGGACAAGATTTCGGACGAGGACTACAAACGTGCCCGCTATGTCATAGGCGAGAAACAGCGCGTACTCGACGTATGCGACGCCCTGGAGCGCGGCGACTACGAGACCGTAGGCAAACGCATGTACGAGACCCACTGGGGCATGTCGAAGGATTACGAGGTCAGCTGCGAGGAGCTCGACTTCCTGGCAACCGTAGCCGAGGAGTGCGGCGTGACCGGATCGCGCATCATGGGCGGCGGTTTCGGCGGCTGCACGATCAACCTCGTAAAAGACGAGGTGTACGACCATTTCATCGCCGAGGCGAAAAAACGCTTCAACGAGAAATACGGCCACGAGCCCAAGGTCTACCCGGTAGTCATATCCGACGGCTCGCGCAGACTGTAACGGTCTTTGTTGCCGATTGGCTTTAGGTCTACTACCCCGTCTCATGGAGACGGGGATTTTTTTACTATATAAATACAGTAAGCGCATATGACATGTTTTCAGCAGCGCCCGATTTTGATTTTATGGCAAAAAAGGGTACCTTTGTCAAATCAATAGATTTGCAACCGAAACTTAAAATACTTAAATGTTCAAGAAAATCGCCAATTTCTATCGGACCAGCGCACCGGCT
>DXGW01000197.1 GCA_019113665.1 Candidatus Alistipes excrementipullorum | reverse complement strand
GAAGGACGTCGAGTACGTGGTCATGGACAACAAGGTCAAGATCGTCGACGAGCAGACGGGCCGTATTCTCGAAGGCCGCCGCTACTCTGACGGCCTGCACCAGGCCATCGAGGCCAAGGAGCGTGTCAAGGTCGAAGCTGCCACACAGACATTTGCGACCATCACGCTGCAGAACTACTTCCGCATGTATCACAAGCTGGCCGGTATGACCGGTACGGCCGAGACCGAGGCATCGGAGTTCTGGAGCATATACAAACTCGACGTCGTAGTCATACCGACCAACAAGCCGGTTATACGTGACGACCGCGAAGATCTGATCTACAAGACCAAGCGAGAAAAATACAACGCCGTAATCGAAGAGATCGTACGCCTCGTGAACGAAGAGAAGCGTCCGGTACTCGTCGGTACGACGTCGGTCGAGATTTCGGAGTTGCTCAGCCGAATGCTCAAGCTCCGCGGAATAAAGCACAACGTCCTCAATGCCAAACAACACCAGCTGGAGGCACAGGTCGTTGCCGAAGCAGGCCGCTCGGGACAGGTGACCATCGCCACCAACATGGCGGGCCGCGGTACCGACATCAAGCTGACCCCGGAGGTAAAACAGGCCGGCGGTCTTGCGATCATCGGTACCGAGCGCCACGAAAGCCGCCGTGTCGACCGTCAGCTGCGAGGACGTGCCGGACGTCAGGGAGACCCGGGATCGTCGCAGTTCTTCGTTTCGCTCGAGGACGACCTGATGCGTCTGTTCGGTTCGGAACGCATCGCCGCCGCCATGGACCGCATGGGCATACAGGAGGGTGAAGTAATACAGGCCCGCATGATGAGCAAGGCTATAGAGCGTGCCCAGAAGAAGGTCGAGGAGAACAACTTCGGTATCCGTAAACGTCTGCTCGAATATGATGACGTGATGAACTCGCAGCGTGAAGTCATCTACACGCGCCGCCGCCACGCCCTCTACGGCGAACGTATAGAGATCGACCTCAACAACATCATGTACGACTACGCCGAGGCGTTCACCTCGTCGCATGAAGGTTGGGATTTCGACAGCATGCGACTCGAACTCATACGCGAGGTTGCGACCGAGCCTTCGTTCGATGCCAAGACATACGGAGATGCACGCCACAACGAACTTGTGGAACTGGTGGTAAAGGACCTCAAGGAGTCATATGCACGCCGTGCGAAGGCTGTAGCCGATACGGTACGCCCCGTAATGCAGCGCATATACGAGGACCGCAAGGACCAGCTTGACGGAAACATCTATTTCCCGCTCACCAACGGCCATCTTGGATACAACATTCCGGTCAACCTGCGCAAGTGCAAGGAGACCGACGGCGCCGAGATCTACAAGATGTTCTCGAAGGTGGTGATGTTCACCACGATCGACGACGCTTGGCGCGAGCACCTGCGCGAAATGGACGACCTGCGACAAAGCGTACAGAACGCGACATACGAGCAGAAAGACCCGCTGTTGATCTACAAGTTCGAATCGTTCGGTCTCTTCTCGAAGATGCTCGAGAAGGTAAACCGCGAAGTTCTGTCGGTGCTTAACAAGGCTTACATACCCGTTCGCGAGAACAATCCCGAATCTGTTCAGCGGGCACAGGCACAGCGCGCCAAGGTCGACGTGAACAAACTGCAGGCTTCGCGCATGCAGGCAGCCGCACAGGCCGGGCAAAACGAAAAGAGCAAACCCGCTCCGATAAAGGTCGAGAAGAAAATCGGCCGCAACGACCCCTGCCCCTGCGGCAGCGGCAAGAAGTACAAGAACTGCCACGGTCGCGGACTTTGATATCAATAAAGGCAAAAGCCTCGGAACATGTCATTGTTCCGGGGCATTGCCTTTGAAAAAGGTTTATTGCATAATCAGGTAAAATCGCAAAAATGGGATACGCCGAAGAGAAACAACGCCAACTGGACGAACGCTATCTGCGCATGGCCCGCATATGGGCCGAAAACTCGTATTGCGTCCGTCGCCAGGTCGGGGCTCTGATCGTCAAGGACAAGATGATCATATCGGACGGATATAACGGAACGCCGTCCGGGTTCGAGAATGTCTGTGAAGATGCAGAAGGCAAAACAAAACCTTACGTACTGCATGCCGAGGCAAATGCAATAACCAAAGTGGCCAAGAGCGCCAACAACTGCGACGGAGCCACACTCTACATTACGGCCGCCCCATGTCTCGAATGCTCCAAATTGATAATACAGGCCGGAATCAAACGCGTCGTCTTCAGCGACAGCTACCGTTCGAACGAAGGCTTGGACCTGCTCGGGCGTGTAGGCATCGAATGCGTACAGATCCAGCTGGACTGACACAAAATCACCGCATGGCCAATCTGTCGGCCGCGGCACAATTTTCCGACAATCCGGACGTTTATTCAGGACATGGAATCATGTCGGCAACCGACACCGACACGGATTGACGAATCGTAGTACATAAACAAAATAAAACTCTATGAAGAGACTTGTAATTCTGGCCACGGCAGCGCTTATGGCAAGCTGCCAGGAACAACAGGGCAAGGTTCCGGCCATAGATCCGAACAATTTCGATCTGTCGATAGCCCCCAATGAAGATTTCTACCAGTATGCAACGGGAGGTTGGCAGAAACTCAATCCCCTCAAGCCCGAATACAGCCGATACGGCTCTTTCGACGTGATACGCGAAAACAACAAGGTGCGCATCAACGAACTCTTCAAGGAGATGTCGGGTAAGAAGGCCGAACCAGGAAGCGTAGAGCAGAAAATATCGGACCTCTATAATATGGGGCTCGACTCGGTACGTCTCAACGCCGAAGGCGCGAAACCCATACTTGCCGAAGTGGAACGCCTTCTCGGCATCAAGGACCGCAGCGAATTGACAGCAGCCATTGCCGAACTGCATGCCACAACGGCAAACCCGTTCTTCGGCATAGGAGTCGACGGCGACCTGAAAAACAGCGACATGAATGCCCTTTACATCAGCCAGAGCGGCCTTGCAATGGGCGACCGCGACTACTATCTCACACCCGAGAACGAGCAGATCCGTACGGCATACAAAGAGTATCTGACACGCCTGTTTACGCTCGTAGGAATGTCTGAAACCGAGGTGGCAGGAGCAGTTGCCGACGTTATGGAGATAGAGACGACGCTTGCCGAGGCTTTCTGGTCGAATGTCCAGCTGCGTGACATACAGGCCCAGTACAACCCCGTATCCAAAGCTGATTTCGAGAAGAAATACAATGCCGTCAACTGGGAAGAGTATTACAAGGCTACAGGTCTGGGTGATTTCGACACGATCATCGTTACACAGCAGTCGTCGCTCGCCGCAGCCGACAAGATTCTGAAGACGGCTCCGGTCGAGAAGATAGCACACTATCTGGCTGCCCAATATATCAACAGCGCCGCAAGCTACCTCAGCGACGATTTCATAAACGCATCGTTCGACTTCTACGGCAAGACGATGTCCGGCAAACAGGAGATCGAACCGCGCTGGAAACGCGCGATGGCCGTACCCAACGGATCGCTGGGCGAGGCTGTCGGCGAGATGTACGTAGCCAAATACTTCTCGGAGAAAGACAAGGCCCGCATGCTTGATCTGGTAAAGAATCTCCAGACGGCCCTCGGACAGCACATAGCCAACCTCGACTGGATGAGCGACGAGACCAAGGCACGTGCGCAGGAGAAACTGGCTTCGTTCACCGTCAAGATAGGCTATCCCGACAAGTGGAAGGACTACTCGACGCTGACGATCGATCCCTCGAAATCATACTGGGAGAACATCGTAGCCATAAACAAATGGTACACGGCCGACAACCTTTCGAAACTCGGCAAACCCGTCGACAAGAGCGAATGGTTCATGTCGCCGCAGACCGTAAACGCATACTACAACCCCGGCAGCAACGAGATCTGCTTCCCGGCAGCAATTCTCCAGCCGCCGTTCTATAATCCCGATGCCGACGATGCCGTAAACTATGGTGCCATAGGAGTGGTAATAGGTCACGAAATGACACATGGATTCGACGATCAGGGACGGCAGTTCGACAAGGACGGCAACATGAACAACTGGTGGACCGATGCCGATTCCGAAGCATTCAAGAAAAAGACCGACATACTCGTCGAGCAGTTCAATGCCATTGAAGTCCTGCCCGCAAAGGACGGACAGCCCGCAATCCATGCCGACGGAGCCTTGTGCCTCGGTGAGAACATAGCCGACCAGGGAGGTCTCCGCATCGCTTACACAGCCCTGCACAATGCCGTTGATACGGCAAATACGGCACCCATCGACGGCTTCACTCCCGAGCAGCGCTTCTATCTGGGATATGCCGCACTGTGGGCGCAGAACATTCGCGACGAGGAAATTGCCCGTCTGACCAAGCTCGACGTGCACTCGCTCGGCAAATGGCGTGTCAACGCTACCCTGCGTAACATTCAGGAGTTCTACGATGCCTTCGGCATCACCGACGGCCCCATGTTCATGCCCGTCGAGGAGCGCGTGATAATCTGGTAAACAACCAAATAATTAAAAAAAACGGAAGAAAGTATCTTCCGTTTTTTTATTACAGAATACGGGAGTGATCTTGTTCAAGAATCACCCCCGTATTATATTCACATATCAGAACGGCAGGTCATCAGGATCATCGGCCGGAGCGACTATAGGCTGCTGCTGAGCCGCCGGTGCCTGTACCGGCTGGGAATAACCAGCGGCAGGCTGAGGCGCCGAATATGACGACTGCTGTTGCTGCTGGTTGTCGCCGCGGCGTCCAAGCAGTTTCATGTCATCGGCCAGAATCTCGGTCGTATAGCGTTTCTGATTGTCCTTGTCTGTCCATTCGCGCGTGCGCAGACGGCCCTCGATATATATTTGAGAACCCTTACGTACATATTTGTCTACCACATCGGCCAAACCGCGCCACAAGGTTATGGTGTGCCACTCGGTATGTTCTTTCGTTTCATTGGCCTGACGGTCGAAAAGGCGTTCGGTCGTTGCCAGACGGACACGGGCAACCTTCACTCCCGACTCGGTTGTGCGGATTTCGGGGTCTACGCCCACATTGCCCACGAGAATAACTTTGTTGATCATATTACAATTGTTTTATCATTTCCACGAACAGTTCGGCCATCTTCACACCGGCTTTTTTACCCTGACGCTGCACGTCCTCGTGATCGCCGATCTCATCGCTCAAGCCGCAGTTGGTTATGACTGAAACGGCAAATACGGGTATCGACATATGTCGTGCCACAATCACCTCGGGCACCGTCGACATACCGGCAGCATCACCGCCTATACTCTTGAAATAACGGTATTCGGCCTGCGTCTCGAATGTCGGGCCCGTGCTGCCGACATAAACGCCGTACTGCAGTTTGATATTCGCCTCCCCGGCAATGGCCGTGGCTTTTGCTATAAGCCCGCGGTCGTAGCAGTTGTGCATGTCCGGAAAACGAGGGCCAAGTTCCGCAATATTCTTGCCGATCAGCGGATTGGGCATAAGATTGATATGGTCGGTGATGATCATCAGGTCACCTACGCGGAAGGTCGGATTGATACCGCCGCTGGCATTCGATACGAAGAGATGTTTGATGCCCAAAAGTTTCATTACCCGCACCGGGAATGTAACCTGCTGCATCGTATATCCTTCATAATAATGGAAACGGCCCTGCATGGCCACTACCCTGCGGCCTTCGATGAATCCGAAGATGAGACGCCCCTTGTGGCCTTCTACCGTAGAGACGGGGAATCCGGGGATATCCTTGTAATCGAGCGAATAACGTTCGTCGATATTGTCGGCGAAATCGCCGAGGCCCGTGCCGAGTATGATGCCGGCCTCGGGAGTGAAATTGTCGGTCCGGGCATTTATGAAGTCGGCCGTTTTCTTAATCTGCTCTAACATCTTTTTCAAGTTTTTGGAGGAAATCCTTGTCGGACTCCTCGATATATGTCATTCTTACAGGAACATAATAGAGTCTGTCACGCAACCTGTCGGACACCTTGCGGCTGGCGAATATCTTGACCGCATCTTTCTCGGTCGTGACGATATAGGCCGACGGATACTGGTCGAGCATGCGTTCCATGGCATGCAGGTCCCTGACACGGTAGACATGGTGGTCATCGAACGTAAGCTCGCCTACAACACGGTAGTGAAGACGCAGCCCGCGAATGAAAACCATGGGATTGCCTATACCCGACATGGCTATCACCTCGCTGAAGTTGGGAACTCCTGCAGACGAGGCACCCTCAAAGACCGGACGCATGGGCAATGACTCGTAGCGCATGAAATAGATACGCTGATAGGCTATGTGCAACAATTCCTTACGCATGAGCATGCGGTCGAGCGGCGACATGCTGTCACTGCACTTGGTTACGACGAAATAGTGTGCCCGGTCGAGCGAGGAACGTACGTCCCGCAATGTGCCGTATGGCAACATATGGTCATGCTCAACGGGACGCGTCGAGTCAACAACGACGACATTGAGTTTCGGCTCGACGTAGCGGTGCTGGAATCCGTCGTCCATTATTATGAGATTGACCTCGGGGTGTTCGGCCATGATGCGGTGTATGCCCTTTGCCCGCTTCTCGCATACCACAACCACCGTTTCGGGATACTTGAACTTTATCTGTAAAGGCTCGTCGCCTACATCACGATACGAATCCGACAAGGTGACTTCACGGTATCCACGCGTACGGCGCCCGTATCCGCGGGAGAGCAGAGCCACTTTGTATTTGCGCGACATGTATTCGACAATCATCTCTGCCGTAGGTGTTTTACCTGTACCTCCGACAGTTATGTTCCCGACACAAATTATCGGGATATCGAATTTCTCGCTTTTGAGAACGCCCGTATCGAACAGGAAATGGCGGAAACGCACCCCCATTTCGTAACAACAAGCCGCTATCTTCTTGAGAAAATCCGCCATTACACTCAAACTATTTTTCAAAGATAACAAAAATAGCTCTAATCTCAAAACTTTAGTGCCAAAAC
>DXGW01000196.1 GCA_019113665.1 Candidatus Alistipes excrementipullorum | reverse complement strand
AGGACAGGCAGGCCGAACTACAAAAATTAATCCTTAACTTTGCATCATGCTGATCAATTCATTCCAACACGACTGCCCGGAAGCCGGGTGCGACGAGGCCGGGCGCGGCTGCCTTGCGGGGAGCGTATTCGCCGCTGCCGTAATACTGCCTCCGGGGTTCAGCCACCCGCTGCTCAACGACTCAAAACAGATGACAGAGCGCAACCGCAACCTGTTGCGCGAGATTATCGAAAACGAAGCCGTAGCATGGGCCGTACAGGAGATTACAGCCGCACGCATCGACGAAATAAACATTCTCAACGCTTCATTCGAGGGCATGTCACTGGCCGTGGCGCAGCTCGATCCCCAGCCGGGCTTTCTCGCCATCGACGGCAACAGATTCCGCACCACGCTCACGATACCCTACAAATGCATCGTCAAGGGCGACGGCAAATATGCGAACATAGCTGCAGCCTCAGTACTGGCCAAGACCCATCGCGACGAGTACATGAAGCGTCTCGACGAAGAGTACCCCATGTACGGCTGGGCGAAGAACAAGGGCTACCCGACGCGCGAGCACAGACTTGCCATCCGGAAATACGGGATCACACCGTACCACAGACTTAGTTTCAACCACGAGATAGACCAGCTCGAACTGTTCTGACCGCAACCGCCGGTTCTGTTGCGGCTTCGTGACATACGCCCAACACCCACAGCATCGGCCACAACTCTGCGGCATGTCCACGACGCACCACAGCATCGGCCGCTGCATGGCGGCATAATACCCGCGACAAGATACCCCAATTACAACGCAGCAGTGTCTCAGCGCCTCGGCGCCAGGGCTTCGCCGCCACAGGCTGTCATATGCCGACATCGTCGCACATGGCAAGACCCGACAATGACAGCACGGTCATACCACGACTCCACCGTATCGGGCGCCCCATGGCGGAACAGCAGCACCAACAAACCACACAAAAAAAACATCGGGCAGACCCTGACGGATCTGCCCGATGTGTCGTCATATCAGCACCGAAGGATTAGTAACCCAGTGTTTTCGATGCAGCATAGGATATCTTCAGGGCATTCGCACGACGGAGCTCCTGCTTTACGTCGGTGATGATACCCATCTTCGTACCGCCGTCGGCCTTGAGGCAGATGGTCATCTGCGCACGGTCGGCCTCATTGAGCTTGTCGCGCTCACCGGCAACGAAATCGAGAATATCCCTGGTAGTTCTGTACGAGTCGTTCAACTGAATACGAGGGGCCGTACCGAATTTTGCCTGCATTACGGGCGTCGGCTGGCCGATATGTATGTAGCTGACGAGCGATTTTTTCTCAAGCTTCTGGACCTCGGTTGCTTCCGGGAGGCGATACCTCACGAGCAGTTCCTGATCACGCATGGTGGTTGACACCATGAAGAAGAACAGGATCATGAAGATAACGTCCGGAAGAGATGCGGTCGAGATAGGGGGCAGACTCTTGTCGCCCTTCTTTTTCATTACTGCCATACTACTTCTTCCCCATATTACGCGGCTCGGCCTCCGAAATCTTCAAAGGCACGGCCTTGGTTATAACTTTACTCTCTTCTTCCTGCAATTCGCCGAACTTTCTGCCGAACCTCACCAACGAAACCTCGTCACGGACTTCGTTGAATGCGCGGGTCAACTCATTCTGCACCATGATGTAGACCTGATAACCCGTATCACGGGTGGTCTGCAGCGATACGACGCCCTGGCTAACGGGATAAGCCCACTTCGAGCCGTTGGGCATTTCGATCTCGACAACCTCTTTTTCGGGGAGGTTGGGATCGTCGAACCGGTTGAGAATGAAGTCTTTGGTTTTGTCCTTGAGCTGGTGGATATCAATCACCTGACCTCCGGCCATAATGTTACCGTTACCCGAAACGAATACCAGGAAAAGGTTACGTTCCTTAATCTTGATATCCTCTTGTTTCACGTTCGGGTCGGGCATGGGCGGAAGTACGCGGACAAGACCCGTATCGACATTCATCGTAGTGGCGACAAGGAAGAAAATCAGCAACAAGAAGGCGATGTCGGCCATTGAACCGGCATTTATTTCTTGTACTTTTCTTTTATTTTCTGCCATTGTCGTGCTATTTTAATGCGTTGTAAATTTCGGTGCCGATCGTTACCAGAATAGCCGCAACAAGGGCTACATAGGTTACGATGATACCGGTTTCGGCGATAACCGTCGGAGTACGTGCGAAGAAGCCGCCATTGGCTATATCGGGTATTTCAACGGTATGACCGGCCGAGATGAAGTATGCCACGCCCACAACGACCACGATAAGGACGAACGACAGCGAAGCTCCCTTTATGCTGGCAGGGTTCTGGACAGTGCTGAACACCGCGCTGACGATGGCCGACAGTACGGCAAGTCCCAACAATACGTAGCACCATATCAGATTGAAACTGATGGAGGCGTCGTATGCCGAGAAATCGTCGGAATGCGGCGCCGCAATGGCATAGATCAGCAATGCCACCGTTATCGCCAGCAGGATTCCCAACAATATATTCAATTTCTTTTTCATAATGTTCTTTTAACTCTTTAACAGGTCTGGATTATTTCTTGTTATAAACTGTCAGCATATCCATCAGCGTGATGGAAGCGTCCTCCATATCGTTGACCATAGAGTCGATCTTCGATATGATATAGTTGTAGAACAACTGAAGAATAACCGCAGAAATAAGACCCAGCATGGTAGTCAAAAGGGCGACCTTGATACCACCTGCAACCAGCGTAGGGCTGATATCACCGGCAGCCTGGATGGCATCGAATGCGTCGATCATGCCGACAACGGTTCCCATAAATCCCAACATAGGAGACAGAGCGATGAAAAGGCCGATCCAGCTCAGGTTGGACTCCATCAAGCCGGTCTGAACCGATCCGTACGATACTACCGACTTCTCAACGGCGTCGAGACCCTGGTTGTAACGGTCGAAGCCCTGATAGAAGATCGATGCGATAGGACCGCGGGTGTTGCGGCAGAGCTCCTTGGCAGCCTCGATACCGTCCTTCTGGAGAGTATCCTCAACGCTGGCGAGGAACTTCTTGGTGTTGATGGTCGAGAAAGTCAGATAAAGAATACGCTCGATAGCGATTGCAAGACCGATTACCAAGCAGAGGAGCACCGGAAGCATCCATACCCAACCTCCCTCGAGGAACTTCTGCATCAGAACGTGGTGCATCGACTCGCCTGCAATCTCGACTTCGGGATCGATGGCGGGAGCGGTCTCCTCGACGGCGGTCTCTTCAACAGTGGCTTCTTCAGTTGCAGGAGTTGCGGGTGCAGCCTCTTCCTGAGCGAAAGCGTTTACAGTGCCAAAAGACATCATGGCGACTGCCAAAATCAAAAATAATTTTTTCATAGTTGTTTTTAATAAGTTAAAAATTTGAATCAGTTATTAATTTCAAGTTTTTGTTATTTTTCGGTTCCTTTAATCCGCAAAAGCCCTTCACAGCCCATTTTCCGGCCTTGACAGGACTCCGGCAGATGATTCTTCTCGCAATTTGTCTGACCTTTCAACTCGTTATAAATCAACTCTTAACGCCACACGGACACTATTGCGGCCTTCCAATGGCGCGCTTATCAGTGCGAAATATAGAAAAAATATTCCACTTATGCAACGTCATCCGGAGTAAATTCTCCTTTGACCGGTTCAAGCAGCAGACGCCGGCGCTCGGCATCGGGGCGCTCGCCGCCGAGCAGATACATCAGTTTTGTCACGGCAGCCTCCGTGGTCATGTCGTGGCCGCTGATCACGCCGAGGCTCTGGAGGCGCATTCCCGTCTCGTAAAGGCCCATCGAAACGGACCCTCCCGCACATTGCGTCACATTCATCACGACGATACCGCGTGCGATGGCCTCGCGCAGCGCCGCAACAAACCATTCGCTCGTCGGGGCATTGCCCGAACCGTAGGTTTCGAGGACCACTCCCTTGAGGCCGTCGACCGACAATATCGCACGGAGGATCCCCTCACCGATACCCGGAAAGAGCTTGATCACGACCACGCCCTCGCTCAACGAGGTGGCTATGCGCAGTTCGCCCCCGTCGTCGACGGGGTGGGCAATGGCGGCATGGTTGTAGGCGATGTTTACCCCCACCTCGGCCAAGGCCGGATAGTTGTACGAGCTGAAGGCACTCAGCTCTTCGGCGCTCTGCTTGGTCGTGCGGTTGCCGCGGAAGAGACGGTTCTGGAAATAGAGGGCCACCTCCGGCACCACGGGACGTCCGTCACGCACGGCACCGGCGATTTCAAGCGCCGTAATCAGATTCTCGCGCCCGTCCGTACGCAATATGCCCATAGGTATCTGGCTGCCGGTGAGGATCACCGGCTTCGCAAGGTTTTCGAGCATGAAACTCAGCGCCGAAGCCGTATAGGACATCGTATCGGTTCCGTGCAGCACGACAAAGCCGTCGAAACGGCGGTAGTTGTCACGTATGATCTCGGCCAGTTCGACCCACCGGCGCGGCGTCACGTTCGACGAGTCGATCGGCGTCATCGTCAGCACGTCGATGTCGACATTCAGGCGCTTGATCGACGGGATCTCCTCATACATCGCATTGAAGTCGAACGGGACGAGCGTCCCGTTGGCATCGCTGCGCATACCGATCGTTCCACCGGTGTATATCAACAGAATGGAAGGTTTTTTCATAATACGCATATCTTAATTTTTTTCTTTGCACGGGAAAAGGAACATGCATTCGGCATTGGTCGTGGTACGGACTGCCACCTCTTCGGGTGTCACTCCCTTGAGTTCGGCCACCTTCTCGCAGACATACCGCACGTATGCCGGCTCGTTGCGCCGGCCGCGGTACGGCACCGGCGTAAGGTAGGGGCAGTCGGTTTCGAGGACGATGTCGTCGAGCGACATCTCGCGCACGACATCGGCCACTGCGCTCTTGCGGAATGTCACCACACCGCCTATGCCGAAGAGAAAATCGCCGTATCCACGCAGTTCGCGGTAGCACTCGACGCTGTCCGAGAAGGCGTGGAATACGCCGCGCACGCCGCGACCGGCAAAGCGCCGCATCACCATGCGCATCTCGTCCCACGCACTGCGCGTATGCACGGCTATGGGCAGCCCGTATTCTATCGACATCTCGGCCTGCGCCTCGAAAGCCTCGATCTGCTCGTCGCGGAAGTCGTTGCTCCAGTAGAAATCGAGACCTATCTCCCCGACACCGCAGAAATAGCCCTGCGGCTGCCTGTCAAGCTGACGGCGCACCTCGTCCAGCGCTTCGCGCCAGTGCGGATTGTCGTTTACCGAAGTCGGGTGCAGCCCCATCATCGGCCTGCACACCTCCGGATATTTCGCGCACGTATCGAGCATTCGCCCGTAGCTTTCGCCGTCGATTGCCGGCAGCAGGAGTTTCGTCACGCCAGCGGCCAGAGCCGACGCCACGACCTCGTCACGGTCGTCGTCGAACTCGGGTTCATATATGTGCGCATGTGTATCTATCATTATCATGGTTCAATCGTTTCAACCCATCTTATCAGTTCCATTTCGGCATCGGCCTCACCCTTCACCGGCGAGCCGGCATATACTTCACCGGCGCGGGCCAGCAGCGCCTCCGCCTTCGCCGCATCGCGTTCGACGAGCCTTGCCCATGCATATTGCAGCCTTATGCAGCTCAGCATATAACGGCCATAGCGCTCGACATGCCTGCGCAGCGCCGGCGTGTACATCTGCTCCAGCCGCCAGCGCTCACCGCCCGTAACGATCCCGACAAACAGCAGTTCGGCCTGCACCTCCCGGCGGAATATCTCGACGCCGCCGGCCCCGGCGGCATCGGCACGCTCCAGCAGGTCCCGCGCCTGTTCGAAGCAGTGCATCTCGATCAGCCTGTCGGCAGCCATGCCGGCTACGGCAACAGTCATATAATTGCCCATGTCCGCGCCTTCGGGCAGCGAGAACCACTCCCCGGGCATGTCGCGCAGCCGTTCGCCGCGGCTCTGCAGGGCATTGACCTTCAGCTGCAGCCACAGCGACCTGCGGGCGAAATCGTCGCGCCCCACGGTAACAAGGTTGTATCCGTCGTTGGGCACGCCGTTTATCTTCAACGGAATCCCGTTCGTTATGACAATGTATGTTCCCGACACGAAGAGCATGGCCAGCAACGCCGCCCAGAATACGGGCATTGCCACATGTGCGGCGACCGCGACAGCCGCGACCGACACCACAAGGTTGGCCGCAACGCCTCCCATGCAATACAGCCTGTACGGGAACTTCCCGTCGGGTGTTGACGGCGGCTCCAGCAGGCACTGACCGGCCGTACCCTCGATGCTGAAACGTTTGAAGCGCCAGCGTCCCTGCTCCTTCACCACCATGCGGTTGCCTATGCGGAACGAGACAAAGCGGTAACCCGACGACAAACCGCCGAGCAGGTGCCCCGTTTCATGAATCAGCACCTGAAGCACCGCCGCAACCGCGAGCAGCAGCATCGCAATGCACCACCACATCATGAAGTACCAGAACCCGCGCGGCATGATCTCCTCGCCGACAACGCGGCGCAATGACGGCACGGCAGCAAACACGGCGGCGATACAGACACCTACGGCCAATCCGAGTCCGAACATCGCAACCACGGCCTTTATTCTGGTTTTTATGTTGTTACGGGCAGCCATGGTCATATTGTCTTCCTATATCGTTTTCCGGGCAGCTGGCATACGGCACCGGCAAGTTCGAGTACAATCAGCCGGGACGTCAATTCACCGGCAGTGATACTCACGCGCGAGAGCAGCTCCTCGAAAGAGAGAGGTTCGGGCGTAGCGAACAGATCCAGAATCCTGGCATCGTCCGGCGAGATATCCGACACGGCATTTGTGTCGTCACAAGGCAACGCCGGGTCCAGGTCCCACGCCAATTCCCCGACCACGTCTTCGGCCGAGAGTACGAGCTGGGCCTTGCGGTTGCGTATTAGCATGTTTGTACCGACAGACGCGGAGTCCGTCGCACGTCCCGGTACGGCCATGACCGAGCGGTTGTAACCGTCGGCGAAACGCACGGTCGAGAGCGCCCCTCCGCCCGCATGCGACTCGACGATAACCGTACCGCAGCCGAGACCGGCAATGATGCGGTTGCGGGGAATGTAATAGGAGCCGTTCTGTTTGGTGCAGGACGGGAGTTCCGAGACTATCGCGCCGCCATGCTCAACGATATCCCGCGCGAGCGGCGCATGTTGAGCAGGCGTAACATCGGGCAGGGCATTGGCCACAACGGCCACGGTCGCAACGCCATGGGCAAGTGCGGCCCTGTGTGCCGCAGAATCTATGCCGAAGGCCAGTCCGCTGACAATGCACAGGCCGGGGACCAGGCGGGCAAGCCCTTCGACAAGCTGCATGCACATTCGCTCGCCATACGGGGTCATGCGCCGCGTACCGACAAACGATATCGCACGCAGCGACAGGGCCTCAACCGAGCCGCGCACATATATGACATGTGGATAGTCGTCGATCTCGCGGAGCAATGCGGGGTATGCCTCATCGGTCGAGGCGACGGGAAGCACACCATTGCGGCGGCAGTACTCAAGTTCCCGTTCAGCCTGCCTCATACCCTTGCGCGAGGCAATATTACGGGCCACATCGGGCCTCAGCTCCGCACGCCGGACAAGTTCCTGCTCCGAAGCCGCGAAGACGGCCCGGGCATTGCCGAAGAGATTCAACAGATGTACGACACCCCTCACGCCAAGGGCGGGAGTCATCGTCAGGGCAATATCTTCGATCTCCATTCGGCGAAAATTTAAACAGGTCGTTCGGCGGCGCGCTAATCGACAAAATTGCATGTAAAATTAATAATTTTTTGTCTATTTTTGCAGTTAAGAGAAATCTTTGTATATTTGCGAACCCGAACGGCATGAAGAGGGTTACATATGGTCTGATGGGTGAGAGGCTTAGCCAACGGTCTGCAAAACCGTCTACAGCGGTTCGAATCCGCTTCAGACCTCACGAAAGAGGCTTACAGATGACTGTAAGCCTCTTTTTTCTTATCCGCCCGTACAAAATAAGACCGGCCTTTGCAGGCCGGTCTTAAGATATTGCAGATCCGTGAAGCTTATTACTTCTGCAGCACAGCCTTCAACTGTTCCGCCGTTATCGGACGCAGAACCTTGGGTGCGCCGGCGCCCTTCGGGGCAACACCCTTGAGGCCTGCCTCTTCTTCAGGAGCCGTACCGGTGGTCTTGAAATAGGCCTTAGCGGTTGCACCGTATCCGAGAGTACCGTTGCCATTCATCGGGTACCCCAAAGCTATATAGTCCGTTCCGGGCTGAAGATCGGGCCATACATAGTCGTCATCAACGGCCGTATAGTTGATCGTAAAGCCCGACTCGTCGAATTGCGTTACGGCGGCCTCAAGGGTCAAATTGGAATAGTCCGCAGAGGAATCGTTTTACTCGCAAGCCGAGAACATCAACGCACCCGCGAGCACAGATGCTAATAACAAAGGCGATTTTTTCATGGCAATTTGGTTTAGAAATTAATTATATGCGAGGCAAATATAATAATACTAAAAATATTATTATAAAACGCATTTGTTTTTATCATATTCGGCATACAACCAATGAAACCGACTTTATTTTCCACCCGACAAACACATTAGGTCAAAAATGCAAATTCAGCCTTATACCCAAACGATTATTTTACATTCGACACCGACGACCGACTCCACACAAACAATATCCGCAATGATTAAAGACAGTTACATACGCCTCCGTCAGCCACTTAAAATTGTTGTGGCCAGACGAAACTGAAATAGTTCATACGGCGGCTCTCGGCCGTCGGCGTGAAGATCATGTTCTCTTTCAGAGCCAGCTCCACCCGACGGTAAACATCTACGGGAATACGCGTAAACGGAATGACTGGCGCATTAAAAAAACTGAATATAACATCTGCCACACGTCCAGTCTGAGGATCGACACGCAACTCTATGATAAGTTTATGCTTTGCCAACATACTCTTTTGTTCATCGCTAAACTGATCGGCAACAAGGGCCATCATCTCATCATTGGTTACACTCAACGAGGTGTACAGCATAGTACCTTCAGGTATCTTCGTAGAACCGTCGTACGTCATTTCTTCACCCACAAACCGGCTGTCGGAATTGTACAACTCGATCACGCCACCCAAAAATGGTTCATATTCATATACGTACCCGTCGCCTTTAACGACACCGGACTCTCCCGGATAATAGTTCTGAGCATGCAACATGGAGACACTCCCCAAAAGCGCAAGCAAAAACAAGACAGTTCGTTTCATGGTTGGATTTATTTTATTCAGGTTATTTTGCCGCAATGCCAAATATACCAAAAATATATCACAAAACCCACGCATATTGCATTTTTTCAACTTCCGACAACGATAAAAACAGAAAGGAGCGATCTCCCATATCGGAAAATCACTCCTTTGCCAATATCGGCACGGCGACACGATTGCGCCTGCCCCCGATGACTCGGTTCATCGGCGAGCCTTCACGCACGCACATGCGCCGACATGTACGACACTACTTCATGTTGTCGTTTTGAAGCGTCTCGCCCTTGTACTCGCCTGTCAGAGCCTGCAGGAAGTCGGTGATCAGCGCCACCTGCTCCTCCGTAAGCTCCTCGCCAACCTGGTAACGGGCCATCATCTCAACGGCCTCCTCCAGCGTCTGGACACTGCCGTCATGATAGTAGGGATAGGTCAGGGCCACGTTTCGCAGTCCCGGCGTACGGAAACGGAAACGGTCGCGCTCAATACCCGTCTGCGCCCAACGGCCGTTGTCGCCGTCGGTAAGT
>DXGW01000195.1 GCA_019113665.1 Candidatus Alistipes excrementipullorum | reverse complement strand
AGAAGAGAAAGCCATTCATTTCACATCATTGATAAAAGACATGAAAGTTCTTGTAGCGACAGAAAAACCGTTTGCCAAGAAGGCGGTCGACGGTATCAGGGCGATATTCGACAAAGCCGGGTATCAGACCGTATTGCTTGAAAAATATACCGACAAGGCCCAGCTGCTGGAGGCTGTTGCCGATGTCGATGCAATGATTATACGCAGCGACAAGGTTACGGCCGAGGTCATAGCTGCGGCACGCAACCTCAAGATCGTCGTGCGTGCGGGTGCCGGATATGACAATGTCGACCTGGCGGCCGCTTCGGCCAAAGGGGTTGTTGTTATGAACACTCCCGGCCAGAACTCCAATGCCGTGGCAGAATTGGCTTTGGCCATGATGATATTCATGTCGCGCAACAGGTTTACGCCGGGAACCGGCTCGGAGATACAGGGCAAGACGCTGGCAATACATGCTTACGGCAACGTCGGCAAGCTGGTCGGTCGCAAAGGCAAGGCGCTGGGTATGAATGTCATTGCATATGACCCGTTCATTACCGATGCCGCCGTATTCGAGAAGGACGGAGTGGAGAAGGTCGACTCGGTAGAGGATCTCTATTCGCGGGCCGATTTCCTTTCGCTGCACATTCCCGCAACTCTGCAGACGGTCAAATCCATCGGGTATGACCTGATGATGTCGATGCCCAAGGGCGCGACTCTGGTCAACACGGCCCGCAAGGAGGTTATCGACGAGGAGGGCGTAATGCGTGCAATGACCGAGCGCGAGGATCTGAAATATATAACAGACATCGCTCCAGAAGCGGCAGCCGATATGGCTGAAAAGTTCGGCAAGCGTTTCTTCGCTACACCCAAGAAGATGGGAGCCGAGACCGCCGAGGCAAATATCAATGCCGGTCTGGCTGCAGCAAGTCAGATTGTGGATTATTTTGTCAACGGCAATGTCAAATTCCAGGTAAACAAATAACATTATGGTAAAGATCAAACCGTTCAAGGGAATACGTCCGCCGAAGGAACATGCCGCAGAGGTGGCGTCCCGTCCGTACGATGTTCTGAATTCCGCCGAGGCTAAAGCCGAGGCTACCGAACGTTCGCTCCTGCATATCATCAAGCCGGAGATTGATTTCGAACCCATAGCCGACGAGCATTCGCAGGAGGTTTACGACAAGGCAGTCGAGAACTTCAAGCTGTGGCGCAAGAACGGCTGGCTCAAACAGGACGACGAAGAGCACTACTATATATATGCGCAGACCATGAATGGCCGTACGCAGTACGGTTTGGTCATGTGCTGCCATTTCGAGGATTACCTCTCGGGTGCGATCAAGAAACACGAGCTTACACGTCCCGACAAGGAGGAGGACCGCATGAAACATGTCTTCAACCAGAAGGCCAATATCGAGCCGGTATTCTTCGCCTATCCCGACAATGCCGAGATAGACGCCATCGTCGCCGATATCGTGAAGAACAACGAGCCCGAGTATGATTTTACGGCTGAAGACGGATTCGGACACCATTTCTGGGTTATCCGTGACGAGGCGACGAACAAGCGCATAACCGAAATATTCGGGTCGATACCTGCCCTGTATGTTGCCGACGGTCACCACCGTACGGCTGCGGCTGCACGTGTGGGCCAGGCCATGATGGCCAAGAATCCGGATCACAAGGGCGATGAGGAGTATTGTTACTTCCTTGCCGTGACGTTCCCTGCCTCGCAGTTGAATATCATCGACTACAACCGTGTGGTCAAGGATCTCAACGGTATGACGCCTGAAGAGTTCGTCGAGGCACTGAAAAAGGATTTCGATGTCGAGAAGAAGGGCAAGGAGATATACCGCCCCGCCGCCCTGCACAACTTCGCGATGTATCTCGACGGCGAATGGTACAGCCTTACGGCCAAAAAGGGTACGTACGACGACAATGACCCGATAGGTGTGCTGGACGTGACGGTGCTGTCGAACCTCGTGCTCGACAAGCTGCTGGGCATAAAGGATCTCCGCACCTCGAAACGTATAGATTTTGTCGGCGGAATCCGCGGTCTCGGCGAGCTGAGCAAGCGCGTGGACAGCGGCGAGATGAAGGTGGCGTTTGCGCTTTATCCCGTATCCATGAAGCAGCTGATCGACATTGCCGATACTGGTAACATCATGCCTCCGAAGACCACGTGGTTCGAACCGAAACTCCGTTCGGGCGTGGTTATCCACTCATTCGAGGAGTAATACCCGGCCTTCCAATATGAAAACACCCTTGTGCAACTGCACAAGGGTGTTTTTTGTTATTGCGCCTTTATCGTGACTGAAGTTCCTGCAACACCTTTCGCCGAAGCCTTGACCGTGATGTCGCCGCCGTGGTCTGCTGCCTGTACTATTACGGTGAGTTGTCCGTTGAACAGGTGCATGTGCGGCTCGCGGAACGATTCGAGCGATGTGGGGTCGCCGTTGGCGATGGCAAGAAAATGCCCGGCGCCGCTTACGTCTATTTTGATCTCGCGGCTGTCGGTGGGCACGGGATTGCCGTCCTTGTCAACCAGACGTACGTTTATATATGTCAGGTCCTTGCCGTCGGCCGTAATTACGCTGCGGTCAGGTGTGAGTTCGATGCGGCGGGCCTTCGATGCCGTGCGCACACTCTTCTCCATGACGGCGCGTCCGTCGGCGTCGTATGCCACCACGCGCAGCTCGCCCGGCTCATACCTCACGTCGTTCCACATGAGGCGGAAGCGTTCCATGTTGCTGTTGCGGTTTTTGCTCCTGCGGCCCTGGCTCTTGCCGTTGACAAAGAGCTCGGCCGACGGATATGACGTGTAGACGAATACGGGAGTCGTTTTACCTTCACGGCCCGCCCAGTTCCAGTGCGGCAATATGTGGAGTGTCGGCGATGAGGTGTTCCATACGCTGCGGTAGAGCCAGTAACGGTCCTTGGGTATCGACGCAAGGTCTATTATGCCGAACATCGAGCTGTGGTTGGGCCATGCGTCGGTGTCGTACGGTGTCGGCTCTCCGAGGTAGTCGAAACCGGTCCATACGAACTGGCCCATGAGCCACGGCAGGTCTTCGTCGGCGGCGAGATCATCGTCTGGAATGTTCGACCAGTAGCAGTATTCCACGTCGTATGACGACGACTGGTTGCCGTCATGCAGTTTCGTATGCCCCTTCCCGACTGGGAAATGGTATGTGCCGCGCGAACTTACGGTCGAGGCCGTCTCGCTGCCGAGGATCAGGTTCTGCGGCAGTTTGTCGTAGGCTTCGTTATAGCGTGAAACCTTGTAGTTGAAGCCCGGGACGTCGAGCAGAGCCGCAAATCCGTTGTCGAGAACGCTGTTTATCTGGTCCATGCCGCAGGTGACGGGGCGCGTGGGGTCTTCGCGGTGGCATATCGACTGCAGCCATGTCGCCACCTTGTATCCGTCGGCGGTCCACTGCGTCGGAACCTCGTTGCCTATGCTCCACATCACGACCGAGGGATTGTTGCGGAATGCGTGTATCATGTTGACCATGTCCTTCTCGGCCCACTCGTCGAAAAAGCGGTGATAACCGTTTTCGCATTTGGCCACCTCCCATTCGTCGAACGATTCGACCATCAGCATGAATCCCATCTCGTCGCACAGCTCCACAAGTTCGGGTGCCGGCATGTTGTGCGAGGTGCGTATGGCGTCACAGCCCATATCCTTGAGCATTGTAAGCTGGCGGCGTATGGCGGCCTTGTTGACGGCGGCCCCCAGCGGCCCGAGGTCGTGATGGAGACATACACCCTTGAACTTGCGGTTCCGGCCGTTCAGGAAGAACCCCTTGTCGGCACGCAGTTCGATGCTCCGTATGCCGAAACGTGTGGTATAGGTGTCTACCCTTTCGCCGTTGTAATACACTTCCGATTCAGCCGTGTAGAGCACGGGGGTCTCCGGCGACCACAGTGCGGGACTCTCGACCGTGAAGTGCTGTTCGAAGTCCATTCCGTGATTGAGTTTCCGGGTGTTGTCCTTACGTGCGACGATATTGCCGCCGGCGTCCCTTATGACCGTCGCTACGCGCACCATGTCGCCGTCGGCTATGCCTTCGATCTCCGTGCGCAGACATATCGACGCATAATCATTGCCGACATACGGTGTCGTGATGCAGGTTCCCCAAACGGTGACGTGTACGCGTTCGGTGACTATGAGGTGTATGTTGCGGTAGAGCCCGGCTCCCGGGTACCAGCGCGCCGATTGCGGCAGGTTTTGCAGTTCGACATATATGGTGTTTTCTCCGTCATGTACCAGACTGCTTATGTCGAGGCTGAACGGGGAGTAGCCGTAGGCCCACTCGCCGGCCTTTTGTCCGTTGACATATACCTTCGGTTCGCTCATGGCACCGTCGAACAGCAGTTCGACGCATTTGCCCTCTGTATCCGAAAAAGTGAATGTGCGGCGGTACTGTCCCTGACCGAAGTACGGCAGCCCGCCCGTGCGCCCTGTCTTTTCACTCTCTTCGGTCTCGCCGTTCTGGATTATAGCAACGGTCTGCAGGTCGTTCGCGCGGTCGAACGGACCATATATGGCCCAGTCGTGCGGTACGGTGACTTCCTGCCATTCGGCATCGGTTGCCGGAGCCCCGCGGTGGAACTCCCATGTGCCGTCGAGCGTAAGTTCAGTGCGGGGCTGCGCGCCAAGGCCCGCAACCGCCGCAAGAGCCAGAATGAATATGGTAAATCGCAGTTTCATCTCTCCAATCCGTTATTTGAATGCATCGAGAGCCTTTGTCGGAGTGCCGTTCTCGTCGAATGCACCCTTGTTGTAGCCTCCGTTATATCCCGGTGCCGCCTGCGGCTCCCAGTAGAAGACCCCGAGGCATGCGCCGCCGGTGTTCTCCCTGGCCTGTGACAGCAGATAACTCAGGAATTCGTAGGCTGTATCCTCTTCGTTCCATTCGAGGCCTGTTTCGCAGATCATCAGTTTCTTCCCGTATGTGTCGTACAGGGTCTTGATGTTCGAAATGCAGTTGTCGGTAACGCTGCGCCAGTCGGTCGTCGACGGATAGAGCGACATGCCTATCATGTCGAACTTGCCACCGTTGTCTTTCAGAATGTTGAATATGTTGGTGTAGCGTCCGAG
Source organism: Candidatus Alistipes excrementipullorum (assembly GCA_019113665.1). Taxonomy (GTDB): domain Bacteria; phylum Bacteroidota; class Bacteroidia; order Bacteroidales; family Rikenellaceae; genus Alistipes; species Alistipes excrementipullorum. The sequence continues at coordinate 4,354 of DXGW01000195.1, read as the reverse complement.
ACGGTCGCCGCCGTCGAGGTGCACGATTACCTGCGCTTCGGGGAAGACGCTCTTCACGGCATCATACCCTGCCGTCGTCAGTGCCGCATAGTTCTCGGGGTGACGGCTTGCGCGGCCAAGCTCCCAGAGCATGCCGTCGGTGGTCTCGTTGCCTACCTGCACCCATTCGGGCTCGATGTCGAACTCCTTGAGCAGCGACAATACATCGACCGTATGGTCGGCAACGGCCTGCTTCATGGCCTCGATGTCGTATGAACTCCATGCCGCCGGTATGGTCTGCGAGCCTGGGTCGGCCCATGTGTCGCTGTAATGGAAGTCGATCATCAGCCGCATGCCCAGTTCCTTGGCACGCAGAGCCTTGACAAGGACATCTTCCCTGCTGTTCCAGCCCTCGGCCGGGTTGACCCATACGCGAAGACGTATTGCGTTCATTCCCAGGTCCTGCAGCAGCGACATACACTCCTGCTCTATACCGTCCGTATTCTTGAAGGTGTATCCCTCCTTCTCCATCTGTGTCAGCCAGCTTACGTCGGCTCCCTTGACGAAAGCCGTCTTGTCGATGGCCGGTGTTTCCGGCTTTACGTACGAGCCCTCGAACGTGTCGTCGCCGCACCCGCACAGTGCGAGTACTCCGGCGACCAAAGTCATTATGTTCATCATTTTCATATTGGTGTCAGCTTGTGTGCTGCGGGCCCGGCCATTGTCGGCCGGCCCGCAACCGGTGTTACTTATTCCGTTTTGGTGAATGTAAGTTTATATGAGGAGGCGTCCGTTACATCGAAGGATACGGTATATGTGCCTGATTCGAATGTTTCGGGCAACTGCATGCTCTCGTTTGACCCTACGGCTGTGGCCGTGCCGTCGAAATCGGTGTCGGCGTATCCCCATGACCAGTCTTCGTTCATCATCACCTTGCAGTACTGTCCTGCCGACAGTTCGCATGTGGTCTGCCATGTCTTGCTTGCGGCATCATAGCTCATGACGTTGGCTGTCGTATCCCACGAATTGCCGTCGTAGACGAACGACATGGTATTGACAGCCTTCTCGCTCCATGCCAGGTCGGGCAGCGAAACTGTGATGTAATGCAGCCCTATGTCGCTGAACCAGCAGTTGTTCATGCCCTCCTCCGTCGTGAGTGCATATTGGCCGGCACTCGGAGAACTGCCGTAGATGACTTCGTCGGCCGTTTGCAGCAGGAAATCGCCCTCGCCGTCATTCCATGAAGGTATGTAGACATAACCCTCGTAGATGCCGTCCCTGGCCGGCGCGTGGAGCGTTGATGCCAGACCGTTGAGATAGTGGGATTTGTAAGCGTAATACACGTACAGGTACTCGTCGTATGTGACTTCCGGCGTGTCGCCCGTCTCGACAATCGTGTATGTCAGGGCCGACGGATCGGTCAGATTGAGCGTTATCTTGAGTTTTCCGGCTGCGGACGACGGTATGAAGGCATCGCTCGTACGTTCGAGTTTGCCGTCGCCGTCAGTGTCGGAGTATCCCCAGTCCCAATCGCCGTTTACGATGAAACGTATGCCCGACTCTCCCCATTCGGCAGCGTCGATCGTTGCACTCCATGTATTCGTGGCAACGCTGTATGTCATCGGTGCTGTTTCGAGGCTCCACGAGTTGAAATCGCCCGTGACGGCTATCGACGACACCTCGACGAAGTCCCAATGGCGCACGTCGTCGTTGAAGTCTGCCGTGATGTAGATATTTCCCGAAACGGTAGTCCATATCTTGTACATGTCCTCGCCGGCATAAAGGCGGTTAAGACCGTCCGATGTGGGGGCCGAACCGTAGATGTGCGCTCCGCTCGGATTCTCGGCGTCCGCGAACTTGAAGTTCCACCACTGGCTGACATATGCAAAGCCCGTATATACGGCGTCGTTGTTCACGGAGTAGAGTTTGTAGGTGTAGGTATCGGCCAAAGTCGTATCGTCGATTGCCTGGAACATGTAGATGAAGCTCGATGTCGGTACCGTGTATGCCGGATCCTCGGGATATGTCGGGTCGGGCGTTTCGGGTATGTCGCCGTCGTCGTCGATCGTGCAGGTGTAATTTACAACATCGACCTTGAGCGTGTGGTCGCCTGCCGTCCCTATGGTCATTTCCGATTTTACACCGGCCTCGCTGACGAACGAGATCTTTCCTTCGGCATCGGCAACGATCGAGAACGGATATTCTCCGGCATTCGAACCCTGCGAACCGACCGTGGTGTCGTAGAGAAGACCGGTGCCCGAGAGTGTCACCTCGGCATTGTCGGCCGTGGTTGTAAATTCGGCGTACCATGCGTTGGCTGTGGTGTTGAAGGTCATCGGGACTTCGGTGCCGCCGACCGTTGCTGTCAGCTCCGGCATAGCCACGTCTTTCCACAATTCGTCGCCCGTGCTCATGAAGACATACTGGCAGCCGACATAACCTACCGTCCAGCAGTTCCACATGGTCGACTCCGTCGTCAGCGGGAACGGGTTGTTGTCGGTGCCTGCATTGCCCCATACCGTACCGTCACCCTCGACGAAGTAGAAGTTGGCCCAGCCTCCGCCGTTTCCGTCATTCTCATCGAGCGAGAGGAAGCCCTCGTAATTGCCGTCCTGCTGCTCGGAATAGAGCACGGCATATACGGTGGCCCCGTCGGTGCCGCGCATGAGGCACTGGCTCATGTCGACGCTGTAAGGCGTGACGTTGAACGATATGACGTTGCTGTAATAGGGCTCTACGTTGTCGCCGAACGACGACTTCATGCGTACGTACAGCGGTTGCGACACACCGGGGGTAAGCCCGGCGCGTGTAACGATGCCGTTGAATTCGAGATGGGTGTACTGTACCGTGCGCGCACCGTTGCTCATGAGCATCTCGCGTACGGTCGTGAAGCTCTCGTCGGCCGAGAACTGCAGGTTGTTGGTCACGAAGTCGTCGGTAACGCCGACGGTCGGGTTGCTCACCGATACCGTAATGTCGTTCCAGTAGAACGTTGCGGCCAGTTCGGTGGGCGCATCGATGTCGAGAACCACGTCCTTGCCGCCGCCGAGCGTCACGCCGCCGTCGGGGTTCGATACGTAGATCGTCTCGCCGTCCTTGGCGCAGGCGGCCATGGCTGCCGCCGCAACAAGGCATATGATCGGTTTTATGAAGTTTTTCATGGATTGAAGATATTAATAATTTTCGTTGTAGAGGTTGGGGTTGGCCGATATTTCGGTCGAAGGTATCGGATAGAGGTTGTATTTGCTGTCTACGCCGCGGCCGTCTATCGAGTTACCCTTCCACTGCCATACATAAGCATCGGAGGTGAACCTGCCGAAGCGTATGAGGTCGGTGCGGCGTACGCACTCCCAATAGAGCTCGCGGGCGCGCTCATCGAGGAAGAAGTCCACGGTCATCTCTTCGGCCGTAATGTCGCCCGAATTGTCGCCGTATGCACGCTGGCGGACCAGGTTCACATACCCTAATGCCTCGCTTGCCGTGGCTCCCGTGCCGCCGCGTACGACGCTCTCTGCCAGCATCAGGTAGACGTCGGCCAGACGGAACATCGGGAAGTCGGTGTCGACACCGTATGAAGCCGTATTCGATGCCTGCGTACCGTCGTCCTTGAGGTTGCTCCATTTGGTGGCGAAGTAGCCGTTCTTCTTGTCGTCGATCGACGACGAGAACATCATCGACTGTCCGTCGGTATGGAACATCGCGCGCTTGTCTGCTACTGACGTGGTGCCTTCGGTGTACCCGAATTTCGCAGGCAGTTCACCGCGCACGCGGAACATGCCCCAACCGCTCGTAACGCCGTAATCGGCCGGGTTCTGTGTCGAGTCGTTGTCGCCGACAAGCCCGCAGACGATGTATGTCGTGGCTCCCCACGATACGGTGTACCGGCTGTCGACGACGAGCGGGAAGATGATCTCGTTCGTACGCTTGTCGTTGTCGGCATTGAAAAGTTTGGCGTATTCGGGTTCGAGCGAGTAGCCTGCACCTATGATCTTGTTGCAGTATGTGATGCAGTCGGTGTAGCGCGGTGTCGACGTGTAGACCTCGGCATTGAGGTACATGCGGGCCAGCAGCGCCCATGCGGCACCCTGCGACGCACGTCCGTATTCGCATTCGGCTGGTTCGGACAGCTCCTCTTCAATCGTGGTGAGCTCGGTTTCGATGTATTCGAATATCTGCGCACGGGTATAACGCGGAGGCGTGTATGTACCTACGGTGTCGTTCTCGGTTACGAAAGGAATGTTGCCGTAGAGATCCATTGCATGGTAATAGGCCAATGCCCGCAGGAAACGGGCTTCGGCCCTGTACTGGCGCAGTGTCTGCTGTTCCTCTTCGCTGAAACGCGACAGGGCCTCGTCGGTGGCATTGCGCAGGAACT
>DXGW01000194.1 GCA_019113665.1 Candidatus Alistipes excrementipullorum | reverse complement strand
CGCTGAAAGCTCCGATTTCGTTCTCGGGCAAGGGTTTGCACACGGGCGTCAAGGTGACCATGACCGTAAACCCCGCCGATGCCGGCACCGGCATCGTGTTCCGCCGGACCGACATCGAGGGACAACCCCAGATTCCGGCGCTGTGCGACAACGTTGTCGACACGTCGCGCGGCACGACCATCGAGGCCGGAGGCTATCGCATACATACCATCGAGCACGTCATGTCGGCACTCTGGACCCTGGGCGTGGACAACGCCCTGATCGACATCGACGCCGAAGAGACCCCGATCCTCGACGGTTCGGCCTGCGCCTACGCCCAGGCCATCACCGAAACGGGGCTCGTGGACCAGGATGCCGAACGTTCGTTCTACCACGTGACCGAGAAGATGGTCTACACGATCCCCGAAAAGGGCGTCGCCATCATCCTCTACCCCGATGACGAATTCTCCGTGTCGGTACACGTCGACTACAACTCGAAGGTCATCGGCAACCAGTACGCCACGCTCAATCCCAACGACGATTATGCGGGCAAGATCGCTCCCTGCCGCACCTTCGTGTTCCTGCACGAGCTCGAACCGCTCTTCAAGATGAACCTCATCAAGGGCGGCGACCTCGACAATGCCATCGTCGTTGTCGAGAATCCCGTATCGGACGAGCAGCTCGAGCACCTCAAGAAAGTCTTCAACAAGCAGGACATCAGGATCACGGGCGGTTACCTCAACAACCTTGAGCTCAGGGCCAACAACGAGCTGGCACGCCACAAGCTCCTCGACCTTCTCGGCGACTTCGCCCTTCTCGGGCGCCGCATCAAGGGCCGCGTATGGGCCACCAGACCCGGCCACTTCGCCAATACGGAGTTCATGAAGCAGATGCACGCCACCATACGCCGCGAAGGCGAAAAGCCGCGTTTCAAGTACGATTGCCGCAAGGAGCCCCTCTACGACATCAACAAGATCCGCTCGATGCTTCCCCACCGCTTCCCGTTCCTGCTCATCGACCGCATATTCCATCTGGACGACGAGTCGGTGGCCGGCATCAAGAACGTGACCATCAACGAGCCCTTCTTCACGGGCCACTTCCCGCAGGAGCCCGTCATGCCGGGCGTACTCATCGTCGAGGCGATGGCGCAGTGCAGCGGTATTCTGGCACTGGGCTCCGTACCCGACCCGGAGAACTACTCGACATACTTCCTGCGCATCGACAACGTGCGCTTCAAGCACAAGGTCGTACCGGGCGACACGCTCCAGTTCGAAGTACACTTCGCCGAGCCTATACGCCGCGGTCTGGCAATAGCCTCGGGCAAGGCTTTCGTAGGCGAGAAACTCGTATGCGAAGCCACCATGATGGCACAAATCGTAAAGAACCAAAAATCCGACAAACACGAATAAATGATTAGCAATCTTGCCTACATTCACCCCGACGCCAAGATAGGCAAAAACGTCACGGTCGAGCCCTTCGCCTACATAGCGGGCGACGTGGTCATCGGCGACGACTGCTGGATAGGACCCGGTGCGGTCATACATGACGGCGCCCGTATCGGCAAGGGGAACAAAATCCACACGGCGGCATCGATAGCATGCGTGCCCCAGGATCTCAAATTCGCCGGCGAAGTCACAACGGCCGAGATCGGCGACTACAACGACATACGCGAATATGTCACCATCTCGCGCGGCACGGCATCGCGCGGCAAGACGGTCGTCGGCGACCACAACCTGCTGATGGCCTACGTTCACATCGCCCATGACGACGTAGTGGGCAGCCACTGCGTCTTTGCCAACCGCATATCGCTTGCCGGCGAGGTCGAGGTCGGCGACTGGGTTGTTCTCGGCGGTCACGCCGCCGTACACCAGTGGGTGCGCATCGGCTCTCACGCCATGATCCAGGGAGGTGCACTGGTCGGCCAGGACGTTCCGCCCTACATCATACTCTCGAACGAGGGGGCGCGTTACGCCGGACTGAACAAGGTAGGACTGAGTCGCCGCGGATTCACGCCCGAGCAGATCAGCGCCATACACGACGTGTGCCGCATACTGTTCCAGAGCGACCTGAACTACATGACGGCCTGCGACAAAGCCGAGCAGGAACTCCCCGCGTCGCCCGAGCGCGACTATCTCATCGATTTCATACGCTCGTCCAAACGCGGCGTATGCAAACCGTACAGCAGCAAAAAGAGCGAATAGAGGAATATTTTTACGCAATATATATTGGTATATAGCAAATTTTGACTATATTTGCACTGCTGATTGGGAATAAGGGGACGAAAAAGTCCCCTTATTTCGTAGTTTACCAAGGACCTTTTTTCATTTACATTTCGGCAAATGATTGATTGCAAAAAGATTGCGGAGATAGCAACCGAAGAACTCTCGGGGAGCGACCGATTTGTGGTCGACTGCACCTGCTCGCCCTCGAACGAGGTGGAACTTCTCATCGACAGCGACACGTCGGTTTCGATAGACGACTGTGTCGAGTTGAGCCGTGCGATAGAGGCACGTCTGGACCGTGACGCCGAGGATTTCTCGCTGACGGTAGCGTCGGCCGGGATAGGCTCCGAGCTGAAGCTGCTCCGCCAGTACCGTAAACTCATCGGCAAACCCGTCGAGGTTCTGCTGCTCTCCGGCATCAAGCTGCTGGCCGTACTCGAAGCGGCCGACGAGGAGGGCATCACCCTCAGCTACGACGAGAAGGTCGCCGTCGAGGGCCGCAAGCGCAAGGAGCTGCGCCATGTGGAGAAGCGATATGCGTTCGGCGAGATCAAGTACACCAGGGAGTACCTCGACTACAAATAACCGTACGGGAACAAACATAAAAAACGAAAATATACAAGCACAATGGACAATCTCAATCTTATCAGCAATTTTGCCGAATTCAAGGAGTTGAAGAATATCGACAAAAGCACCATGATCGGAGTTCTGGAGGACGTATTCCGCCACGCGCTGCAGAAGCAGTACGGCACTGACGAGAATTTCGACGTGATCATCAACCCCGAGAAGGGCGACCTCGAGATCTGGCGCAACCGCCAGGTCGTTGCGGACGATGAACTGACCGACCCCGTCAGCCAGATCACGCTGTCGGAGGTCAAGAAGCTCGACCCGTCGTACGAGGTGGGCGACGAGTACACCGACGCCATCGGGTTCGAGTCGTTCGGCCGCCGTGCGGTTCTCTCGCTGCGTCAGAATCTTGCCTCGCGCATCATCGACCTCGAGAAGGCCAACATCTACGAGAAGTACTCGGAGAAGGTCGGCGAGATCGTCACCGGCGAGATCTACCAGGTATGGAAGAAGGAGGTCCTCATTCTCGACGACGAGGAGAACGAGCTGATCCTGCCCAAGTCGGAGCAGATACCCAACGACTTCTACCGCAAGGGCGACACGATCAAGGCTATCGTCAAGAGCGTCGAGATGAACAACAACCAGCCCCGCATCATCTTGTCGCGTACGGCCAACCAGTTCCTCGAGCGCCTGTTCGAGCAGGAGGTCCCCGAGATCTTCGACGGCCTGATCACGATCAAGACCATCGCGCGTATTCCGGGCGAGAGGGCCAAGGTGGCAGTGGAGTCCTACGACGACCGCATCGATCCGGTTGGAGCATGCGTCGGCATGAAGGGCTCGCGCATATACAGCATAGTGAAGGAGCTGCGCAACGAGAATATCGACGTGATCAACTACACGTCTAATCCCCAGCTGATGATACAGCGTGCGCTGAATCCCGCAAAGATATCGAGCATCACCATCGACGAGGAACACAAGACCGCCTCGGTATATCTCAAGCCTGACCAGGTATCGCTGGCCATCGGCAAGGGCGGACTGAACATTCGACTCTCGAAAATGCTTACAGGTTACGACATCGACGTCTACCGCGAAATCGAGGAGGAGGACGTCGCGCTCACCGAATTCTCCGACGAGATCGACGGTTGGATAATCGACGCGCTGAAGGCCGTAGGTTGCGACACGGCCAAGAGCGTGCTCGAGCTTCCGGTCGAGGAGATAGCGGCACGTGCCGATCTCGAACTCGAGCAGGCCGAGAAGGTTGTTGCCATACTCAAGGCCGAATTCGAGGAGTAACGCAGAAGAACAAAAGCAAAAGAGAGGAGATAACATATGATGGAAAATGAAAGAAAATTGAGACTCATTCAGGTAGCCAAGGAGTTCAAGGTGGGATTGAACACCATCGTGGACTACTTGCAGAAGAAGGGTGTCGCCACCGACGGGTCACCCAACGCCCACGTCACGGCCGAGATGTACGCCATACTCGAAAAGGAGTTCGGGTCGAACCGCAGCAGCGGCAGCGAGCGTGATACCGTCCGTGAGAAGATATCGCAGAAGCAGGCGACCATAACCCTCGACCAGGCCAAGCCCGAGCGCGAAAAGGAGGAGGAAGAGGTCGTCATCAAGAGCAACGTCATAAACGTCAAGGACGAGATACAGCAGCCCAGGATCCTGGGCAAGATCGACCTCGACAGGAAAAAGCCTGCGGCTCCCAGGG
>DXGW01000193.1 GCA_019113665.1 Candidatus Alistipes excrementipullorum | reverse complement strand
TACATTATGATTAGCGCCGCAAAAATACAAAAGAACCGTCAAAAGTTCGCATTGATTTGTGTTTTACGATGAGAATCACTATATTTGTTTACCTGATATGCCTTGCCATGAAAGAGAAAATCCTTAAAATCCTGCTTGTACTGCTCGGATTCGGGGCTGCCGCCTGCGAAGAAAAGAACCTCGACGCCTACGGTTGCCCGACCGTTGAGTTTTCGCTGAAAGCGAGGGTTACGGACAATGCCAACCGGCCCGTCAAAGGGATAAGGGTGCAGGCCGCAAGCTATACGGCGTATTACGGCCACGAATACTACGAATTCGACAGCAACGGTGAGAGTTACTCCGACAGCGACGGCAACACCGTAATCGAGGCAAAGATATACAGTTTTGACGCACCGCCTTACTCCATAAAGGTCGGCTTCGAAGATGTCGACGGTGCGGAGAACGGAGGGGAATTCACCCCGAAGGAGGTGGAGGTCCAGGTCACCGAAAGCGATAAAATCTCGTCCGGAGCATGGATTAAGTCATATTCCGCCGACCTTGGCAATATCGTTCTTGACGAAGATGCCGAAACCGGCAACTAACTTGCCATGAAAGCTCGGGAACTGTCATTGCGCCAACGTATGGCCCTCGAAATAGAACGGAGCCTGCAGAACAGGCGCGTCGCGGAACACAGGCTGGACACTCTGTTCTGGGAGTGCACGCTGCGATGCAATCTCGCGTGCCGGCATTGCGGCAGCGACTGCACGAGCGACCCGGCGTACCGTGACATGCCGGCCGAGGATTTCTTCCGTGTGCTCGACACGCAGATAACCCCGCACGTCGATCCGCACAAAGTATTCATAATCCTGTCCGGAGGGGAGGTGCTCGTGCGCAATGATATCGAAAGGATCGGGCTCGAACTCTACCGCCGTGAATATGCGTGGGGGCTCGTCACCAACGGCATGGCCTTGTCGCGCCGCCGTTTTGATTCGCTGCTTGCGGCAGGACTGCACGGCATGACTGTCTCGCTCGACGGGTTCGAACCGCAGCACACCCACATAAGGCGCAATCCCGAAAGCTACCGGCGCGCCGTCGAGGCGGTGCGAATGGCGGCTGCCGAGCCGACGCTCGCATTCGATGTCGTAACATGCGCCACACCGTTACTGATGCCGCATCTGGAAGAGTTCAAGGAGTTCCTCATATCGCTCGGTTTGAAACGCTGGCGCATATTCACCATATTCCCTGCAGGACGTGCCGCGAACGATCCGACGCTGAGGTTGTCCGACGAAGATTTCGTGTCGCTGATGGAGTTCATCAGGCGCACGCGCAAGGAGAAGCGCATAAATCTCAATTACGGCTGCGAGGGGTTTCTCGGCGGCTACGAGGCCGAGGTCCGCAGTTCGTTCTACGAATGCCATGCCGGTACAGGTACGGCCTCGATCCGCATCGACGGGGCCATATCGGGCTGCACGAGCATTCGCGCCGACTACAACCAGGGCAACATCTACAAGGACGACTTCTGGGACGTATGGCAGAACCGTTTCGAGGTGTTCCGCAACCGCGAATGGACACACCATGACCAATGCGCCGAATGCGGAGTGTTCCGCTATTGCCGCGGCGGCGGAATGCACCTGCGCGACGACAAGGGGTGCATGACCGACTGCGCATATCTGCGTTTGTACGGCAAATGAGACGCACGGGGTTTTGTATGTAATACAAAATTCGTATCTTTGCGTTCGCTATGAAAAACATAAGGAATTTTTGCATTATCGCCCATATCGACCACGGCAAATCGACGCTGGCCGACCGACTTCTTGAAATTACGCATACGCTCAACCAGCGTGAGATGCAGTCGCAGGTACTTGACGACATGGATCTCGAACGTGAGAAGGGTATTACGATCAAGAGCCACGCGATACAGATGGAATATACGGCCCGCGACGGCGAGCACTACATACTGAACCTCATCGACACTCCGGGACACGTCGACTTCTCGTATGAGGTGTCGCGTGCGATAGCATCGTGCGAGGGGGCACTGCTGGTGGTAGACGCCACGCAGGGCATTCAGGCCCAGACCATATCCAACCTCTATCTGGCGCTGGGCAACGACCTCGAAATAATACCGGTGCTCAACAAGATAGACATGGATTCGGCCATGATAGACGAGGTGAAGGACCAGGTAGTGGATCTGCTGGGCTGCAAACACGAGGACATTCTGTGTGCATCGGGTAAAACAGGTCAGGGCGTCGAGGAGGTACTCGAGGCCATCGTGCAGCGCGTACCGGCACCGAAGGGCGATGACGACGCTCCGTTGCAGGCACTGATTTTCGACTCCGTCTTCAACCCGTTCCGCGGCATCATCGCATATTACCGCATATTCAACGGCCGTATCCGCAGGGGCGAACACGTCAAGTTCTTCAATACGGGCAGCGAGTACGACGCCGACGAAATAGGCGTGCTCAAGCTCAAGATGCAGCCGCGCGATGAACTGCGGGCAGGTGATGTGGGGTATATATGTTCGGGTATAAAGGTTTCGTCGGACGTAAAGGTAGGTGATACCATTACGTCGGTCGCAACACCGTGCAGCGAGGCGATAGCCGGATTCGAAGATGTCAAGCCGATGGTCTTCGCGGGTGTCTACCCGGTCGAGGCCGACCAGTACGAGGACCTGCGCGCATCGCTCGAAAAACTGCAGCTGAACGACGCATCGCTGACGTTCGAGCCGGAGAGTTCGCTTGCCCTCGGTTTCGGATTCCGCTGCGGATTCCTCGGACTGCTTCACATGGAGATAATACAGGAGCGCCTGTACCGTGAGTTCGACATGGACGTGATCACCACCGTACCCAACGTTTCGTACCGCATCACCACGACGCAGGGCAACGTGCTCGAAGTCCACAACCCGTCGGGACTTCCCGAAATAACCAAAATAGCCAAGATAGAGGAGCCGTACATACTTGCACAGATAATCACCAAGACCGACTTCCTTGGCAATGTAATAAAACTCTGCATCGACAAGCGCGGTGTGATGAAGAACCAGACATTCATTACGCAGGACCGTGTGGAGATCAACTTCGAGATGCCGCTGTCGGAGATCGTGTTCGACTTCTACGACAAACTCAAGAGCATCTCGAAGGGATATGCCTCGTTCGACTATCACCGCACGGGATACCAGCCGAGCCGCCTTGCCAAGCTCGACATACTGCTTAACGGCGAGCCGGTCGATGCCCTGTCGTCGCTCATATATGCCGACCACGCATACGATTTTGGCCGCAAGATGTGCGAGAAGCTCAAGGAGCTGATTCCGCGCCAGCAGTTCGACATCGCCATTCAGGCAGCCATCGGCGCCAAGATCATAGCGCGCGAGACGGTCAAGGCCGTACGCAAGGACGTGACCGCCAAGTGTTACGGAGGTGACATCTCACGTAAGCGCAAGCTTCTTGAGAAACAGAAGGCCGGCAAGAAACGCATGCGCCAGATCGGATCCGTACAGGTGCCGCAATCGGCATTCCTCGCAGTTTTGAAAATGGATTGACACCAAATACGACCTATGAAAAAGAAGACTATCATCGACCTGTTCGAGGCCTCGGTAGCCGAATACGGTCCAAAGACATTCCTGCTCGAAAAGAAAACCGACAGGTTCGAGCCCACGACCTACGCCGAAACCAAAGATATTGCGCTGAAGACAGGCGCAGGTCTTGCCGCGCTGGGGATCCAACCCAAACAGACGGTTTCGATTCTTGCCGAAGGCTGCAACGACTGGATCACGTCGGAGCTCGGCCTGCTCTATGCCGGTGCCATCAGCGTACCGCTCTCGATAAAGCTCGAAGAGGCCAATGACCTGCTGTTCCGCCTGCGCCATGCCGACGTATGCGCCATTTTCGTGTCGAAGAACCAGCTTCCGAAGATACGCAAGATACGCGAACAGCTGCCTTTGCTCAAGCATGTCATAGTATTCGGCAACGTCGCACTCGAAAATGACGAAAAGAGCCTCGCCGATGTCATGGCATTGGGCGAAAAATACCTCGCCGAACACGAAGAGGAGTTCCTCGCCATAGGCCGCAGCATACAGAACGACGACTATGCAACCATTACATATACGTCGGGAACTACGGCCGACCCGAAGGGTGTCGTACTGACACACCGCAACTATACGGCCAATGTCGAGCAGTCGCTTTCGCGCATCAGCATTCCGCCGAGCTACCGTACGCTCATCATACTGCCTCTCGACCACTGTTTCGCACATGTTGTCGGGTTCTATATCATGATAGCCTGCGGAGCCTCGGTTGCAACCGTGCAGGTGGGATCGACCCCGATGGAGACTCTGAAAAACATTCCGGTCAACATTCGCGAGGTTAAGCCCCATTTCCTGCTCTCGGTACCTGCTCTGGCCAAGAACTTCCGCAAGAATATCGAAAGTTCGATACGCGCCAAGGGAAAATCGACCGAGCGGCTCTTCAACTTTGCCATGAAGGTGGCATATGAGTACAATCAGGACGGATACCACAAGGGCAAAGGCTGGAGAATCATGCTCAAGCCGCTCGTGGCACTGTTCGACAAGATACTCTTCAGCAAGGTACGCGAGGCTTTCGGCGGCGAGATGAGGTTCTTCGTCGGCGGAGGTGCATTGCTCGATGCCGAACTGCAGAGATTCTTCTATGCGATAGGCATACCCATGTTCCAGGGCTACGGCCTGTCGGAGGCTACTCCGGTAATATCGACCAACTCCCCGCATTACCACTGGCATCGTTTCGGCTCGTCGGGCAAGATACTCATACCTCTCGACCTGAAGATTCTCGACGAAGAGGGACGAGAAGTCCCCACCGGACAAAAGGGCGAGATCGTCATCAAGGGCGAGAACGTGATGGCAGGGTATTGGAAGAACCCCGAATCCACGGCCGATACGATTCGCGACGGCTGGCTTCATACGGGAGACATGGGCTATGTTACGGACGACGAGTTTCTCTACGTTCTGGGCCGTTTCAAGAGCCTGCTCATTGCCAGCGACGGCGAGAAGTATTCGCCCGAAGGAATGGAAGAGGCCATCGTCGACAAGTCGCCTTATATCGACCAGATAATCATCTACAACAACCAGAGTCCCTATACCGGAGCCATTGTCGTACCGAACAGGGAGGCTCTGCGCCGCGAACTTGACGGCCGGAGTGTTTCCGAAGAGGATCGCGCTGCGGCGGCAGCGGTGATAATAGGCGACGAGATAGCCAAATACAAGAGTGGCGGTGTTTACGGAGAGGAGTTCCCGGACCGTTGGCTGCCGGCGGCCCTTGCCATCGTGGACGAAGCCTTTACCGAGCAGAACGGGCTTGTCAACAGCACCATGAAGATTGTACGCGGCAAAGTGGAGACATACTTCAAAGACCGTATCGACTACATGTACACCCCTGAAGGAAAATTATTGAAAAATCCGAAAAACATCGAATCATTGAAAAAATTGGGTGTTTGATTTTCTAAAAACAAAAAAGCGATGTATATTTGTACATCGCAATGCGGGAGTAGCTCAGTGGTAGAGCATCAGCTTCCCAAGCTGAGGGTCGCGGGTTCGACCCCCGTTTCCCGCTCAAGACGCAGAAAGACGGCCAATGTGCCGTCTTTTTGTTTTTGTAGAAAGATTGGCGGCAAACGCTGACTTTTGTTTTCGGGAACAACTACGGGGGTCGGCAAGCGACCCTCATTCGCCCCTTTCAGGGGTCGGGGGTGTAAACATTATTTCGCACGTCACGTGACAACGTGAGTTCGACCCCCGTTTCCCGCTCAAGACGCAGAAAGACGGCCAATGTGCCGTCTTTTCTGTTTCCAAAGGACAGCTAAAAAGCGTTCTCACTCTTCCTTATCCATAAAAAGCGAGGACATACTTAAAGTATGCCCTCGCGCCGATCACGTTAACAAACATATCAATATCCGCCGCCAAGAGCGTGATATAGATTGATTACCCCCTGTATCTCATCGAAACGGTCGGCCGTTGCATTGAGTTCGGCCTGCAGCAACGTCTGTCGTGCCGTAAGCACTTCGAGATAGTTCTGTGAGCTGTGGCGCATCAGAAGTTCGGAACTGCGCAGTGCCGAACGCAGCGACTCGCTCTGCTGTTCGTCAAGTACTATTCGCGCACGGGCCGTCTGCCACTGTGTCAGGGCATTGTTTACCTCGGCACCTGCGTCCAGCAGGCTTTGCCGGAAAGAGAGAAGAGCTTCTTCCTGCTGGGCCTTGGCCACCTTGAGGTTTGCCATATTCTGACCTTTGTTGAACAGAGGTTCTACGATCGAGCCTACGGCCGACAGCAACCACTGCGCCGGATTCAGTACGGCCGCGCCTGCCGAATTGGTCCAACCGGCCGAACCGCTCAATGTGATACTGGGATAGAATGCCGCACGGGCGACATTTGTAGCATAATATGCCGCAGCCAGTTCTGCCTCACTCTGTTTTACGTCAGGCCTGCGGCTCAACAGCTGCAACGGCACACCTACAGAGAGGCTGTCGGGAAATTCCTGAGAGTCGAGCGTTGAGCGCTCTATCTTCTGCGGGGTCATTCCGAGCAATACAGACAGCGAATTCTCCATTTCGTTTATCTGGCGTTCGAGCGACAATACCGATGCCTCGGCCGACAGTTGGCTTGCACGGGTCTGCGCCACGGCCATTTCGGTAGTTTGTCCGGCCCGCTTCAAGACCTCCATGGCATGTACGTTTTCACGCCATGTCTCGGCTGTCTGACGGGTTATATCCAATTGCTTGTCGAGCATCAGCAGGGAATAATAGCTGTTGGCAATGGTAGCCACCAACTGCGTCTGTACTGCCTGACGATAAGCCTCGCTCTGCTCAAGTACTGCCTTTGCCCCGCGTTTGGCGTTCAGGACTTTGCCGAAAACATCAATTTCCCACTCGGCCGAAGCTGCGAGATTGTATGTTTTGGTAGCCTTTTCACCGGCAAGGCCGCTGACAGACCCCTGCGGAGAGAGCGTAACCGAAGGCAGATACGACAACCGCGACGTCATCAGCATGGCCTCGGCCTCTTCCACCTTGAGACGTGCAATGTTAAGGTCGGTGTTGTTTTCAAGCCCGGTCTCG
>DXGW01000192.1 GCA_019113665.1 Candidatus Alistipes excrementipullorum | reverse complement strand
AGCAAGAAGAACAAACTCTTCCGCCGCATAAACATCTGGCTCACCAGGGGCAACAGGTTCTACACCAAGATGATCCGCCTCTCGCTGCGCTTCCCCAAGCGTATGATCGCCGCCTTCGGCATCGTGCTGATAGGCATATGGGTCATGAACCGCCTGCTGCCGCAAAGCTTCATGCCGCAGGAGGACCAGGGATACTTCACCGTCGAGCTCGAACTGCCCGAAGGCGCCACCATCGAACGTACGCGCAAGGTTACGGAACGCGCCATGGATTTCCTGATGAAGGATCCCGACGTGCAGTACGTGCTCAACGTCACGGGTTCGAGCCCGCGCGTAGGCACCAACCAGGCCCGCAGCCAGCTGACCGTGATACTCAAGCCCTGGAACGAGCGCAGGAAGGGTGACATAGGCGACGTCATGCAGCGCGTACGTGAAGAGTTGTCGCGCTACCCCGAAAGCAAGGTCTACCTCTCGACGCCGGCCGTAATACCCGGTCTCGGAAACTCGGGAGGTTTCGAAATGGTGCTCGAAGCCCGCGGCGACGCATCGTATGCCGACCTGCAGCAGGCTGTAGACACGCTCATGTACTACGCCGGACAGCGTCCCGAACTTACGGGTCTGGCCTCATCGATGCAGAACGACATTCCGCAGCTCTACTTCGACGTGGACCGCGACAAGGCACAGCTGCTGGGCGTCTCGATGTCGGACATATTCTCGACGATGAAGGCCTTCACCGGCTCGATCTATGTCAACGACTTCAACATGTTCAACCGCATATACCGCGTGTACATACAGGCCGACGCCCCATACCGCGCCCACCGTTCGAACCTGAACCTCTTCTTCGTACGCAGCGCCGACGGGGCCATGGTGCCCGTAACGTCGCTCGGAACGACACGATATACGACCGGAGCCGGCACCATAAAGCGTTTCAACATGTTCAACGCGGCAACCATCTCGGGTGAAGCGGCCCACGGGTACAGTTCGGGACAGGCGATGGACGAGCTCGAGAAGATCGTACGCCGCCACCTGCCCGAGAACATCGGCGTCGAATGGAGCGGACTCTCCTATCAGGAGAAGCACGAAAGCGGCCAGACCGGCACGGTGCTGGCATTGGCACTGCTCTTCGTATTCCTCTTCCTGGCCGCACAGTACGAAAGCTGGTCGGTGCCCATAGCCGTCATTCTGTCGCTGCCGGTAGCCGGAATCGGAGCCTATCTCGGAATATGGCTCTGCGGCCTTGAGAACAACATCTACTTCCAGATAGGACTTGTGATGCTCGTGGGTCTGGTGTCGAAGAACGCCATACTTATCGTCGAGTTCGCAAAGGAGGAGGTCGAGAAGGGCAAGGACGTGGTCACGGCCGCCCTTACGGCTGCCAAGCTGCGATTTCGCCCGATAGTGATGACATCGCTGGCATTCATTCTGGGCATGCTTCCGCTCGTATTCGCAACGGGCCCGGGTTCGGCCAGCCGTCAGGACATCGGTACGGGCGTATTCTTCGGCATGCTCGTGGCCATAACGGCCGGAATCGTATTCGTTCCCTTCTTCTTCGTGATGATTTACAGACTAAAGGAAAAGTTCAAACGATGAAACGCATACATGTCATAACAGTCCTGCTGCTCTCGGCGGCGGTTCTTTCGGTCTCGTGCTCGGCCGTGCGCAAGTGCAAGGATCCCGAGCTCAACCTGCCCGAACAGATCAGCACCGGACACAGCGACTCGCTCACGATAGCCGACGTCGAATGGTGGAAGTTCTATGGCGACACGACGCTTTGCCGCATAATAGAACGCACTCTCGAAAACAACAAGGACATGCTCGCCGCTGCAGCCCGCGTCGAACAGATGCGTCAACTCTACCGTATAGACAAGGCCCAGCGTCTGCCGAACCTGAGCACCGGCGTCTACGCCAACAACGAGACCAACGACTATTACGACAGCAAGTCGGTGCGCGACCCCGAAATGGGCGCGAAGGTCACGTTGAGCTGGGAGCTCGACCTGTGGGGCAACCTGCGCTGGGCCAAGCGCAAGGCCGGAGCCGAATACATGGCATCGGTCGAACAGCAGCGCGCCATGCGCATGACGCTCATCGCCGAAGTAGCTACGGCATACTTCACGCTGATGGCCCTCGACAACGAGCTGACGATCGTGCGCCGCACGCTTGTCACGCGCGACGAGGGCGTCACCCAGGCAAAGTTGCGTTTCGAGGGAGGACTCACCTCCGAGACGGTCTTCCAGCAGGCAAAGGTGGAGTACGCCACGACAGCCGCGCTGATACCGGACCTCGAACGCCGCATCGAGATAACCGAGAACGCCATCGGCCTGCTCATGGGCGAATATCCCGATATTCATGTCGACCGCAGCGAGATGGACATAGACGTCGAACTGCCCGACAACCTGCCGATAGGACTACCTTCGGAACTGCTGCAGCGCCGTCCCGACATACGCGAATCCGAGCAGAAGCTCCGCGCATCGATGGCCGGAGTCGGCATAGCCTACGCCGACCGTTTCCCGCGGCTGACGTTCAACCTCACGGGCGGTCTTGAGAACGACGGGCTTAAAGGGTTCTTCCAGTCGCCGTTCTCGTACGTGGCGGGCACGCTTGCCTCCCCGATATTCGGATTCGGCCGCAAGCAGGCCAAATACAGGGCCGCGATAGCCGAATACGACCAGGCACGGCTCGCATACGAGAAGAAGGTCCTCGAAGCGTTCAAGGAGGTGGACGATGCCGTCGTCACGCTGCGCAACATACATCGCACCGCCCAACTGAAGGAGAACCTGCGTGACGCCGCCCGCAAGTACGTGTTACTGGCCCATCTGCAGTATCGCGGCGGAAGCATCAACTATATCGACGTGCTCGACGCCCAGCGCCGCTATTTCGAGGCGCAAATCGGGCTTAGCAACGCCGTGCGCGACGAACACCTCGCCATCGTACAGCTCTACAAGGCGTTGGGCGGCGGCTGGGAGATGGAGCCGCAGACGGACGATACGGCCGGCAAGGCTGACAAGGCCGGCAAGGAGAAAACCTCCGGCAAGCCCAAACAGAAAACCGCCGAAGAATAACGGAAGACAACAGCAGAAATACGGAAAAGCCCGTTTCATAGATATGAAACGGGCTTTTCCGTACCATACCGGCAACCGTCAATAGACCATATATGACCTGTTTTCGAAACGGCTGCCGGTATTCATCGAACGTCCCGATGTCGACACGGTCGAACCGCGGCGGCCTTCGGTCGTATTGAACCGGAAACTGAAGTCGATGACCCAGTAGCGGCTGAACGTCGGCGAGAAGGTCGTCAGCGTATAGTTCTGCGCCACGGAGGTCTTGAAGGCCGACGCGCTGTTGAGAATATCGTAGCAGGCGATGCTCAGGCTCGCTCTGTTGCCCCGCAGGAACCTTACACCGGCAACGGCATTGAGCGAATGGGTTTCGATGCGGTTGGAAAGGTTGTGCAAGGGGTACCGCAACGAATAGAGGTAGGAGATGTTGATGAAGAATCGCTTGGCGAAGTCGTTGGACGAGGTCACCTGCACCGACTGGTCGAGATATTCGACATTCTCGTAACGGCTGTTCCGGACGTTCGAGTATCGCGTATTGGTCTGTATCGAGAAACGTATGTTGCGCGAGAAGTTGCTCTTGAACGATACCAGTACCGAGGGCCGGTGTGTAAGTGCGTAGTTCAGCACGCCATCGATATAGGACGGCGTACGGGAAAACTCATACTTCACCGACGTACGGAAGGCAAGTTTCAACGGGTTGATGTTGCACCAGTAACCCACCTTCACGTCGGCATTGACCGTACCGTTTACGTTGGAGTAGGTGGTGTACGTGGCGCCGGGCATCATCTGGTAGTCATAACCATCGATCGTACCGCCCTCGACATAGAGTTCCGAGCGGGAGACAATACCGTTCACGGTCGTCGAGGCATTGGCCAACAGCTCAAGCATGTGTCCCTTGCCCAACATGTACTGTCCGCTGAGCATCATGCTGTACAACCGGCTTTGGCGCAGATCGGGATTTCCGCTGCTGACGAAGAGCGGGTTCGACGTGTCGAGACGCGTATTGAGCTGTTCGACCGAAGGCATCATCGCATTGGTTATCAACATCAGGAAAGTACGTGAATGCATCTTCTTGCAGATGGTCCATATCACCGACGGAAGCAGGGCCATGTAGTTTTTACGAAGACGCAGGTCCGTAGGCAGCGTACGGTCCTGACGCTGTGTGGCGATGCTTAGGTCAAGGCCGATGTTCAGACGCTGCTGGTCGTACAACAGCGAGACTCCCGGACGGTGCGTCAGGCTGTTGTCGGTATAGTTACTGCTGGTCGGTGCGTCGAGGTTGGCTTCGGCAATGGCATCGGCATACCTCAACTGGCGGCGACGGCTGTAGTTGTAATTGAAGTCGTATCTGACGGTAAGCGAAGTCTTGTCACCGGTTTTGATATGCAGATTCATCATGGCATTGGCACTGCGGTAACGGCCGATGGCATCGGTCAGGTAGGTCTCCGCCACGCCGGTCGAGGCCGTGGAGTCGCGCTGTATGCTGCTGCCGGTGTCGGAACCGAAATTGCCCGAAGCCTGAACCCACACGCTGGCGTTCTTGCCGAGATTGATGCTCTTCGACACCATCACACCGTACTTGTACGACTCGCCGTCGTCGACGGCGCGCTGCGCCACCGACTCGGAGACCATGTCGTCACCGGACGCAGGCTGGAACAGCTGCTTCATGTCGCTGAACTTCTCGTAACCCGATGTCGAGCGCGAAAAATCGAACGACAGCGACGGCAGCCACTTCACGTCGAAGCTGCGCCAGTCGACCCTCACGTTGTGGGCATCGCGTTTGGTGCGCGCACGTACCGAGGAGTTGTACTCACGCAGCAGATAATCTCCGTCGGGGACATAACTCTGCTCCGTATCGTTCTCGGAACGGCCCTTGTCGTTGCCGTAGCTGTAGCTCATCGACAACGAACGGCCCAGTTCCGGATCGCCGAACTTGCGCACGGCCTGTATGCCGGCATATCCGGTCTGGTTGTATTCGGGCGATATGTTGTTGATCGACACCGTATTTTTCAACTCGTTCGAGGTGCGGTTCATGTTATTGTAGTATCCGTTGCCCATGACCTGCGTCATCTCCGAGAAGTAGTTGGCCGTAACACCGCCGCCGTAACGGTTGTCGGTAACATCGCCCAACGTCTCGAAATTGCGGCCGTACGAGGCCAGCGCATGTCCCGCAACGGCGAACTTCAGCTTGCTGCGCGTCTCGATGTCGATCACGCGTTCGGTCTCGCCCGTCTTGACATTGCTCAGGCGCTCGCCGATGGTAGGCTGGTCGTAAACCTTGATGCTGATGATGTCGCTGGCCGCAAGGTACTGCAGCGCGTTCATCGGGTTGTCGCCGAAAATCAGCCGGCTGTCCACATAGGCCTTGTCCACACTCTTGCCGAGGACCTTGAAGCCGCCGTCACCGACCGTAACTCCGGGCAGACGCGACATGACATCGCCCGCCATGTCGCCCTCGGCGAGTTTCTGCGTAGCCGCAACGTTGTACTTGATCGTGTCGCCCGACATGACATAGACCGGGACACGCCCCTCGACCTCGACCTTCTCGATCTCGACGCTGCGCTCCTGAACCGTAAGGAACACATTGGGATTCTTGGGATCGATGGTGATGCGCTTGCTGTAAGGCTCGATCGAGAGGTGCTCGACCGTAATCACGGCGTCGCCGGCAGGAACACGGCGGAAGAGAAAACCGCCCTGCGCGTCGGTAGTCGTATAGAGCGTATCGGCAGCCATGCACAACCCCACGACGGCTCCGTTCACTACCTCACTATATACCAAACCGTCAGCACGGAGATTATCGCTGTTATCCATGTAGACATATCCGGCAAGGGAGACCTGTTTTTTTTTCGCAGGGAGCGGTTTCCGCACTTCGACGGAATCGGGCTCCGACACCATCTCCGTCCGCTGCGCCGTGGCAGCGGCCACCGTAAGCAGCAGCACGAACGTCAATATGGCTCTCAATCCGTTCATCTTCAATCGGGGTCGGTTAGAATAGTGTTTTCTCTTAAAGGCAGGGCCTTGCGGAGTGTGTTACGCCGAGCCGCAAGGCCCTGTGCCATAAATTGCCGGAGGATCAATTAGGTCTGTCCTGCTCCATGCCGACCGGGAATATCAGCACGTCGTCATAAATCGGATTTTCGAGCACCTCTACCTCCCTGGTCACGGTCTGATACCCCTCTTTCGACACTATAAGCGTCCCCTTGGACCCGACCGTCAGATCCTTGAAATAGGTCATATCATATGTCGATTTGTCACGAAGAGTATCGCCTTCGATTATAAGGATTATGTCTGCACCCTTGATCCCTTTACCCACAAGAGTCGGGTCGTTCGGGTCCTTAACCCGTTTGGTAACGGATACCATATAATATGACTTCTTGGCCTTCGGAGGTTTAGCACTGCACGCACTGCAGACAGGCATGGACAAAAATGCGGCAAGGAGTACAAAAACAGTTGCGGGAACAATTCTTTTCATGGGCCGGGGGATCTCTCTGCTCACAAATATACGCAAAAAAATACGAAAAACGGCATATTGGCGATCCGAAGGACAAAAGGCCCGGCCGATGACCGGCGAGGCGGTCTGCATCGAGC
The DNA here is from genome assembly GCA_019113665.1 of Candidatus Alistipes excrementipullorum. Lineage (GTDB taxonomy): Bacteria > Bacteroidota > Bacteroidia > Bacteroidales > Rikenellaceae > Alistipes > Alistipes excrementipullorum. The sequence goes on along the minus strand of DXGW01000192.1, from coordinate 501 downwards.
GCAAGAGGAAGAGACAGGAGGGCAATGCCCGGCACCGTGTCTGTCGCCGCACCTACCGACGAGCTGCACGCTCGTCCGCGACGGACGGCCGTGGAACATCCGGCTGAACAGCCGCCATAATACCTTCAAGATGGGGGTCTGCAAGCCCTACGGCGCCCAGCGCAAGGTCTGCAAGGAGCGCACGCAGCAGTATGTCGAGCGGGTACAAGTGAAAATACGGTCATCGGCCGCACAAAAAAAGAGACGCAACCAGTAGGGATTGCGCCTCTTTGACCGATTCTTCCGGATCATAGTCCGAATGAGAGGGCGTTGATTCCGTCGTAGACGGCGCTTACAACACCCAGCAGCAGTACGCCGGCCATGCACAGGGCCAGACTGATGCGCGTACAGGTATCGCTGCGGAAAGCGGCTATCGGCTCGTCACTCGGAGTGATGAACATCGCCTTGACGATCAGCAGGTAGTAGTAGAGCGAGATGACCGTATTGAGCAGTGCGATGAAG
>DXGW01000018.1 GCA_019113665.1 Candidatus Alistipes excrementipullorum | reverse complement strand
GCTCGATACGGTTGCCGGCATCTTCGATCGATGCGATGTCGGTGTGCGCCGGGGCGCAGGCGACGGCTACGGCCGCCGCAAAAAGGAGAGTCGCAAGTCGTTTCATCTTACAAGTATTTTACAGGTCCATTTGTCGAGTTTGAAGCCTTTGTCGGCCGTGCACTTCTTGCCGGTTGTAAAATCGATGTATTCGCCTTCGCGCCCGCCGAGGTCGACCCCGACATTCACGGGCTCGGGCGAAAGGTTCGCCACGACGATCACGGTGTTGCCGTCGCACTCGCGTGCGAAAGAGAGCACCTTGTCGGGCATGTCGTTCTCAAGCATTGCGCCCTTGCCTCCGTTCACGCCCGCCGACAGTGCCCGGTTGCCGTGCTTCAGCGTATTCAGCCTTCGGTAGAGGTCGGTGCAGGCGTTGGGTGTCCAGTCGTCGATGCTGTCCTTGTCGAAGAACGCCAGCCGGCGGTTGAAGCCGACCTCCTGTCCCGTATAGATCAGCGGCTGGCTGTCGGGGAGAGTATAGGTGAGCATGGCCATCACTGCAGCCGCGTCGCCCATGCGCTCGAATTCGGTGCCGGCCCACGAATTCTCGTCGTGGTTCGACGTGAACATAAGCCTGAAAGCACCGGCGGGTACCGCCCTGCCGTCTTTGTCGACGTATTTCCTGATGTCGGCAGCCGTGGCCTTGCCCTGCGCCACGTCGTTCATCAGATGGTGCAGCTCCCATGCGTAGGTTGCGTCGAAGCCGTCGCGGTGGAAGTTGGCACCCTCGCCTTCGGCCAGCAGGTAGAGTTCGGGGTTCTTCGCACGCAGTTCGGCAAAGGCCTCGCGCCAGAACTTGTCGGGCATCTCCTTGGCCGCGTCGCAGCGGAAACCGTCCACGCCCTTGTCGACCCAGAAGTGCAGCACGCGCTTCATCTCGTCACGCAGTTCGGGGTTCTTGTAGTTCAGCTTGGCGATGTCGGTCCAGTCGTATTGTACGATTGTACGGCCGAGCGAGTCGCGTACGTACCAGTCGGCGGGCTTTTCGGTCACCCATGCCGCATCGGGCGAGGTGTGGTTGGCCACGTAGTCGAGTATCACGCGCAGCCCGAGGCTGTGTGCCGTGGCGAGGAAACGGTCGAAGTCGGCCATTGTCCCGAATTCCGGGTTTATGGCATAGTAGTCCGCAATGGCGTAATACGAACCTAACGAACCCTTGCGTCCCTCGACGCCGATCGGGTGTATCGGCATGAGCCAAACGATGTCCACGCCGAGGTCACGCAGTGCCGGCAGGCGTTTCTCGGCTGCGGCGAATGTCCCTTCCGGCGTGCTTTGGCGTATGTTCATCTCGTAGACCACGCTGTTGCAGCTCCATTCGGGGTGATGCTGGATCTTGTGCGACGCCGTTTTGCAGCCCCATATCAGGGCGGCTACGGCCAGAACCGTAAGAACGGCCACTATTGTCTTCATCTTCATTGTTGTTGGTTTTTCAGTTTGAATACGACACTCGAGTAGGCGGGCATGCGTACGGTTGTCGTCGAGCCGTCGGTGCGTGTCTCGACATCTTCCATGACGGCGACGCACTTGTCTATGGCGTCGTCGACAGGCACTACGCTCTGCCGTCCCGAAAGGTTGTGCAGCACGAGGAAACGCTCGCCTTCGGCCTCGCGGTACCAGGCGGCTATCTGCTCGAATTCGGTGTTCTTGTCGTTATAGGTGCCGTGCGGCGTCATCGCGCCCGAGGCCATTGCCGGGTAGATGTTGCGCAGCTGTCCGAACTGCCGGTAGACGTTGAGTATCGAGCCGTCGTCCCCGGCCTGGCGTGCGGCGTCGGCAATGGCCGACATGCCCGTATCCTGATTGGTTATGAACGTGGTGGTCGTGGCGTCGCCCCACTTCATCGGGCCGCGCACGTATTCGTCGCCGCGCGATTTCGAACCGACGTAACCCAACTCCTCGCCGTAGTATACATAGGGACTGCCGCCGGCCGTCAGCAGCATTGCGGCGGCAATCTTGGCCTTGCCGATGGTGGTGCCGAGGGTCGTGCGCGTACGGTCTTCGTCGTGGTTCGAGAGTTTGGTCGCCTCGATGTAGTCTTCGCGGTACTGCGCGTAGTAGGGCTGATAGGAGAGTATGTCCTTGACGAAATAGCAGCCCGTAGAGTTGTTTATGGCCCAGGAGAGCCTGTTCCAGAACGAGAATTCGAACAGCGCCGGCAATCCGGCATAGTACGGTGCCACTTCGTTGTATTCCGAGTACATCTCTCCGACCATGTAGATGTCGCGGTCGTGCGTGGCGCGGAAATAGTCGTTCAGGTCGGTGTAGAATCCGTTGAGGAAGGTCGGATTCTCGGACGATGAGCTGTTGTGGTATATGTGCTTGACGGCGTCGAGGCGGAATCCGTCTACGCCTCGGTCGATCCACCCCTTGGCGGCGGCGACGAGGGCCTTGTAGGGCTCCGACGTGCGGAATGACCCGATGTCGCCGTAGTTCAGGTCGGGCATGTATTCGGTGCAGAAGTTCGAGTGGCATTTCCAGATGTCGAGCCAGTCGGGGACGATGTTTGCGGGCGACGACGATGTCAGTGCGAATGGCTCGCCGAGCGACAGCTTGCCGGCCGTCGACGGTGCTCCGAACTTGGTGCCGCCCTCCCATGTCTCGGTCGATGTGCGTATGAGGAATCCCCACTGCGTGTCGAGGTCGAGGCTTATTTCATAGAGGGAGTTGCCCTTGTCGTAGAATTTCAGACACTGCTCGTCACCGTACCACAGGTATTTAGCTCCCTCGGCCGAAGTGTCGGGATTGGGAGCGTCCACCGTGTCGGTCTCGGTTACGGTGACGGTCGGGGTCGTGCCCCACGTGAGCGATATCTTGCAGCGCTTGACCTCGGAGTCGGCAGTCGGTGCGTCGAACCACTCGCCGGCATTGTGTGCACGGTCCGACAGCATGGGTATCAGTCCGTTGCGCACGTCGGTCTGCGGGTCGCGCGAGAAGATGTAGTAGTCGCGGTATTCGTTGCCGGCCGAACTCCTGGCCGCGATGAACCACGGGTG
>DXGW01000191.1 GCA_019113665.1 Candidatus Alistipes excrementipullorum | reverse complement strand
GTCCCGACGTCTTTGCGGCCTTTGCTCCCGTTGCAGGCCTGACGTTCGAGTGGGCATACCGCGAACTCGACGCCAAACGGCCCGTACCCATATGCGAAATACACGGCACGGCCGACAAGACCTCGATGTGGGAGGGCGACCCCGAAGGCACAGGAGGCTGGGGTCCATACATAGGTGTCGAGCAGGCCGTAGGCTATTGGGCGGCCGTGGCACGGTGCACGCATGTACGCACCGAGGAGATCGCGCCGCGCAACCCGTCAAACGGACACCGTATCTTCCTGCACCGATACCTCGGCGGCAATGACGGTGTCGAGGTATGGCTCTACGAAATCGAGGGCGGCAAACACTCGTGGGGAGAGAAGGACATGAATACGGCCGCCGTCGTATGGAACTTCTTCAGCAAGTATCTCACACGCTGACACGCAGCCCTGAGAACCGGACAAAATGCGGCCCCGCCGATGAAGGCGGGGCCGCAACCATTCCCTTAAAACCCTGAACCCTTACGCCTCGCGCAGAGCCTCGATGAAATCGGGGTGCAGCGTCCACAGGTTCTCGGTCTGCAACCACAATTGGCGTGCCAATGCCGTATGCAGAGGAGGGTTGCTGTCGAGACCTGCGACATACTCCTCGTCCACGGGGTGCTCGGCCGCACGGAACTCCTCGAGATAGAGGCGGTGGCGCAGGTTCATGACCCGCAGTTCTCCCTCGGGTATCCTGCCCGTCTGACGGAACGACGCCCACATCAGCAGCAGGTGCTTCTCGGGCAGCTTGTCCGAAATGTCGTTGACGATCTCGTCGAACAACTCGTACTCCTCCATCGCCACATAACAGAACGCCAGCAGCGCCACACACTCGGTATGGTCCTCGGGATCGAGGTCGAGCAGCATCTCGAGCATGCCCGCAGCCATCTCGAAATCGTCGATCAGGAAGTGGTCCACGGCCGAGGCATAGACCGTCTCAAGGGCCGCACGGGTATTGGCATGCTCCCATTCGAGATTGATCTCCTCGTTCTCGGGGATCAGTTCGACGATGCGCTGAAAGGCATGAAAGCGTTCGTTGCAGGCCTCCTCGATATTCTTGTCGCGTTCCTGCAGTTCGTAAGAGTGACGCAATACGTTTGAAAAATCGTATTCGCCCGTACCGACAATCTCGAATGTCTGGTTCGGGGTGGGGTTAAGCTGACATTTTTGCATCTTTACGCAATTTGTATATCATTATTACCAATATGACGAGCGTGGCGGCCCCGCCGCACAGATAGGCCGTCGCGGTGGCACCGAGACCGACAAACTGCGACGACACGAAGACGAAGCTCGCACAAATATATGTCATGAATATGGCCGGCAGCAGAGCCACCCAGATATTGCGGCGGCCCAGGTTCAGGTAGACCACGATGCTCCAGAGCACGATTGTCGCCAGAGCCTGGTTGGTCCACGAGAAATAGCGCCATACCACGTCGAAATCGACGAACGTCAGGCCGAGGCCCACGGCAAAGAGCGGGATACTGATATATAGACGCTTGAGTTTGCTGCGCTGGTCGATATGGAAGATGTCGGCGATGATCAGTCGCGCCGAGCGGAAAGCCGTGTCGCCCGAAGTGATCGGGGCGGCGACAACACCGAGAACGGCAAGTATGCCGCCAACAAGGCCCAGAGTCGTACGCGAAATGGTGTTTACGGCCCAGGCCGCGTCATTTCCGTGCTCGACCATCGCCTGCGACAGTCCGTCGGCTCCACCGAAGAAGGCCATCGCTATGGCCGCCCAGACCAACGCTATGATCGACTCGGCAATCATGGCCCCGTAGAACACCGAACGGCACTCGCGCTCGTTGTTGACACAGCGCGCCATCAGCGGCGACTGCGTGGCATGGAAGCCCGAAATGGCTCCGCAGGCTATCGTTATGAAGAGCGTCGGCACGATGGGCATGGCCACGGGATTGGGTTGCGAATTGTGCATGTCTGTGATCTCGGGCACCGTATAGTCGCCGAAGAGGATCACGCCCATCAAGCCCAAAGCCATGAATATCAGCGCAAAGCCAAATACGGGGTAGAGCCGGCCGATGATCTTGTCGACGGGCAGCAGCGTCGCCACAAAATAGTAGACTATGATTATGGCAATCCACCACAGATACGATATGTCGGGCAGAAGGCCGTGCAGAATGCTGGCCGGGCTGCGCAGGAAAACGACTCCCACAAGTATCAGCAGTATGATCGAGAAGAGGCGCATGAACTGCCGCATGCCGCCGCCGAGATAGCGGCCAACGATCTCGGGAATGCTCAGGCCGTCGTTGCGCACAAGCATCACTCCCGATATGAAATCGTGCATGGCGCCCATGAATATGCCGCCGAAGGTTATCCACAGGAAAGCCGATGGACCGAAGCAGGCTCCGAGTATCGCTCCGAAAATGGGACCTATGCCGGCTATGTTGAGCAACTGAACCAGGAATGTGCGCCATCGCGGCATCGGGACGTAGTCGACGCCGTCATAGAGCTTTTTGCTCGGCACCGCAGCCGACGTATCTATCTGGCAAACCCGATCGAGATATGCTCCGTAGATGAAATAAGCCGCCACGAGCAGGACAAGGCAAACGATGAAGGTTATCATTCAGACTGTTTTTATGTTGTTATAAGGTTAATCCTCCGCCTTGTCGTCATTCGGGCATCTCCGGGTCCGCAACATATGCAGACCGGCACACCTGCTACCGCCATACAGACCGGTACCGGCACGGCACGCCTCCGGCATCACAATGTCGGAGAGGGCATAGTGCCTGATACATTGGCGATATGGCAGCCTTTGCAGGTGAAAATACAACCTGCTCGGGCGATTCGGCATGGCGAATATAGCCAAAAAGCGACAAAAAACGGCTCTTTTTCGCAAATTCCTGCATTAATTCTTGATTTTATCGAAAATTTTTTACGATATTTGCACCCCGAACGGGTAATAAAACCCGCCGAAGGCCGAATTAGCTCAGTGGTAGAGCACTTCACTCGTAATGAAGGGGTCCCGAGTTCAAGTCTCGGATTCGGCTCTCAAAATCAAGAGGTTACATTTCGATGCGACCTCTTTTTTTGTGGTCATACAGGCCAAAAACAACCCTAAAACACGCCTAAGAGGCAAAATGTTGGACACTTTGTTGGACCTTCGAAGCCGATGACCGCCTGTCGGTTTGGCGCAGCGTTATTTATTGCGGCACATCGCCCGTATCTGCGGATACGGATAAAAGCAAAAATTCAAGCTACAAATTTATTAAAATAGGGACAGCCCCTGCAATGTCCGCATTTATTCGTAATTTCGGCAAAAAAAGCAGAGTCATGCGCATATCTCCCGACAACATAACCGAACTGCAGCCGGACGAGGTTTTCGTCTTCGGAAGCAACCTCGCAGGCCTGCATGGCGGTGGAGCGGCGAGGTTCGCCATGCAGCGTTTCGGAGCCGTATGGGGAAAAGGTGTCGGACTGCAGGGCCAAAGCTATGCCATTCCCACGATGCAGGGCGGTGTCGAAACGATAAAACCGTACATCGACCGGTTCATCGCATTCGCCCGGGAAAACCCACACCTGAAATTCCTCGTCACGGAGATAGGTTGCGGCATAGCCGGCTTCACGCCCGAACAGATAGCCCCGCTCTTCGCCGAAGCCGTCGGCATAGCCAACATTTGGCTGCCGACACGTTTTCTGAAGGTCCTGCAGCAGTAACCCCAAAAAACGGATTGTCACAGCGCCAACGGAAAACCGCTTTGAGCAGCCATGCCGGCAACGGTCGGCAAGACGCATGCCGGCGGTCACGAACGGAAGAAGGCACAGACGGAAGATGGCGCTGGCGAAAGAAGAGCCCGAGCGAAAGATGACTGGCAACGGCAAACGCAGATGGCCCACCCGATAAAAAGTTCCCTGTCCAAACAAGAATACGGGTTAATATAGTCCTTATGCGGCAGTCCGCCGAAAACGCCGGAAACGACACGGTCTCAGCCGATGCAGGACACGTTGCGCAGCACTGACCTGCGACAATCGGCGACGGCTCTCGTTTTTTTGTGCGTATTCTGATAAAATTTAACTACTTTTGCCGTGTAAATCCATTCACGATGCCGCGTAGATTAATTGCCGTACTCTGCTCCGTCACCCTGCTGTCGCTCGGTTGGCTCGGGTTCAGCGGCCTTACCCTGCTCATAGCCTTCGTTCCCCTGCTCTGGATCAGCGACTCGTACGACGACTCGCGCCGTTCGTGGTGGAAGGTCTTCGGCTGGGCTCTGCTCACCTTCGTCCTGTGGAACGCCGCAACGATATGGTGGATATGGAACGCCACGTGGGTCGGCCCATTCGCCGCGACACTCGCATCGTCGACCCTCAACATGATAGCCTTCATGTTGTTCCACACGGTCTCGAAAAAGGCACACAAACCATTGGCTTACACGCTACTGGTCGCCGGCTGGATCGCTACGGAGTACTGGTACACCGTCGGCGAGTTCTCGTTCCCGTGGCTGATCCTCGGAAACGGATTCTCCGAATCGCCGTGGGCCGTACAGTGGTACGAGTTTACGGGCGTATTCGGCGGCTCGCTATGGGTGCTCGTGACCAACATTCTCGTATTCGAGGCATGGAAACGGCGCAGCCGCACCACAGCCGTCACGGCCGCTGCCGCCGCCCTGCTGCCCATGGCCGTATCGGCCGTCATGTACCTCACGTACAAGCCCGCAAAGGAGAGCATCAGGGTGAGCGTCGTGCAGCCGAACGTAGACTGTTACGACAAGTTCCACGGCGATGTAGACCGCCAGGTCCGCAACCTGCTCGACCTGATAGAACAGGCTCCCGGCGGCGTGGATTTCATAGCCATGCCCGAAACGGCCCTGACCGAATATCTCTACGAACCGGCCATTACGGCCGCACCCGTCGTCGACTCGATAGCCCGTCTGCTGCTCCACACCAATCCCGACGCAGCCGTGGTGACGGGCGCCAACACATACCGCCGATACACCGAAGGGACACAGACCTCGACCGCACGCCGCGACGCATACGGATACCTCGACCTCTTCAATTCGGCGATCGAGATAACGGCCGACGGCAATGTCGACATATACCACAAGTCACGCCTGGTGATCGGCGTCGAGAAGACCCCGCTGCCGAAGCTCTTCGAGTGGCTCGAATTTCTGGTGATAGACCTCGGGGGAACGGTCGGACAGCTGGGAGTAGGCACCCGCGCCGAAACCTTCGGGAACAACGGCACGAAGATCGGGCCGTCGATATGTTACGAGGCCCTCTACGGCGATTTCTACGGTGGATTCGTCCGCAACGGGGCGCAGGCCATGCTCGTGGTCTCGAACGACGGCTGGTGGGGCGATACGCCGGGATACAGGCGCCTGTTCGCCTTCTGCCGGTTGCGCGCCATCGAACACCGCCGAGCCATAGCCCGCAGCGCCAACACCGGCATCTCGGGATTCATCTCCGAACGGGGCGACGACGGCGAGCGCCTCGGCTGGGACAAGAGAGGCATACTTACCGCCGACATAACCCTCAACAACCGCGAAACGATCTACACACGATACGGCGACTATCTGGGCCGCATTTCGCAATATCTGATGCTGCTGTGCGTACTCTACTATATCGCTTACCGCGTGAAGAAGAAAAACTATCTCGTACAATAAACCGCACACACATATGAATTACTCCCAGACTCTCGAATTTCTATTTTCGGCCATGCCTCCGTTCCAGCAGAAGGGCGCAAGCGCCTACAAGCCGGGGCTCGAACGCATAACCGAATTCTGCCGCCTGCTCGGCAACCCGCAGCGCAACTTCTACACGATACATGTGGCCGGCACCAACGGCAAAGGGTCGGTTTCGCACATGCTCGCCTCGATACTGCAGCAGGCCGGATACCGTACGGGACTCTTCACGTCGCCCCACCTGCGCGACTTCCGCGAGCGCATACGCGTCGACGGCGAGATGATCTCGAAGCAGAAGATCGTGAACTTCGTGGACAAGTACCGCAACGCCATGCTCGACGCCGAACTGTCGTTCTTCGAGATGACGGCGGCACTGGCCTTCGACTACTTCGCGCAGAGCGACGTCGAGGTGGCCGTCATCGAGACGGGTCTGGGCGGAAGGCTCGACGCCACGAACATAATAACCCCGCTGGTGAGCGTCATAACGAACATCGGGCTCGAACACACGGCCCTGCTGGGCGATACGCTGCCGCAGATTGCCGCCGAGAAGGCCGGAATCATCAAGAAGAGCATTCCCGTGGTGATCGGCGAGGCCGACGAAGCCTGCAACGGCGTGTTCGAGGCACGTGCGGCCGAACTCAAGTCACGGGTGATATATGCCGAGAAGGTCTTCGGCGTCGAGGCTCAGCGCCCCGAGGGCAACGGGCAATACTTCGAGGTGGTACGCCACCGCGACGGACACCGTTTCTGCCTGATGCTCGGGCTTGCCGGCAACTACCAGCGCCGCAATATCATCACGGCATGTGCCGTAGCCGACTATCTGCATGAGGAGACGCCGCTCACGATCAGCCGCCGCGCATTCGTCGACGGCGTACGCAATGTCGCCGAGCTGACATCGCTCCAGGGCCGCTGGCAGACCATCGGCACCGACCCGTGCATCATCTGCGATACGGGACACAATGCCCACGGACTCAAATACGTGACCGAACAGCTCAAGGCTTCGCGCTACGAGCGGCTCTACTGCGTACTCGGATTCGTCAAGGACAAGAACCTCGACGAGATACTGCCGCTCTTCCCCAAAGAGGCCTACTACATATTCACGCAGGCCGGCGTCGAGCGCGCCGTAGCGGCCGCAGACCTCGCAGCCAGGGCCGAAACGTTCGGGCTGCATGGCGAGACGGTCGACACCGTTGCCAAAGCCCTCGAAAGGGCAAAGGAGATGGCCCGGCCCGAGGACATGATCTTCGTCGGCGGCAGCACCTTCGTTGTAGCCGAGGTTCTTTAGCCCCAACCGCAGCCCGACGGTCCGGAACAAGCCGTGGCAGCAACGGAGAGAGGCAATCCCACCATACCGGAGAGGCACGGCAGCCGCAAAAAGGGCCGCCGCGACATACAAAAGAGAGGAGGAAGTGCGTCATGCACTTCCTCCTCTCTTTTCACTGACAAAGGGTCAATACTTGACCTTGTCCTCCATGTCACGCCACTGCTCGAAGACCTTGAAGGCCTCGTCATGCATAAGCTGCTCCGAAGGCAGGTGACGCTCCTCGGGCTTGAGTTCCAACTCGTCGTAGATGAACGAATCGTCGAAATCGATAGCCTTGGCGTCGGCCTTGGTGTTGGCGTAGTAGATCTTGTCGAGATGCGCCCAGTATATCGCACCCAGGCACATCGGGCAAGGCTCGCACGACGTGTAGATCTCACAACCGCTCAGGTCGAAAGTCCCGAGCTTGGCCGAAGCCGCACGTATGGCGCTCACCTCGGCATGGGCCGTGGGGTCGCAGTTGCACGTCACCCGGTTCACGCCCGTGGCCACGATCTCGTCGCCGCGAACGATCACGGCTCCGAACGGACCGCCGCCGTTCCTGATGTTTTCGGCGGAGAGCTCTATGGCTTTCCGCATGTACTCTTTTTTCATTTACGGATCATTTAGAGGCCGTTGCCGACGCTGTGGCGCCTGCCTGCGGCCATTGGTGAATCTTATGGTTTTGCTGCGATCGGCGGTGACGGATCACCTCCGGAAGGTTTTGGTACACGTCACCTTCCGTTTGCGGACCCGCCCGGCGGGCTCCCGCCACGCCTCGCAGGCCTATTTTATTCCGCGGATATGCTTCTCCCATGCCCACGCCGACGCAAGGGTCTCGTCGAGCGTACGTT
>DXGW01000190.1 GCA_019113665.1 Candidatus Alistipes excrementipullorum | reverse complement strand
CTGGAGGCTCAAGCGCGGCCTGCTGCACGACGAGATAACGAACCACGGCACACTGCGCTGCCGCCTGTTCGGAGTGCTTGTCGTACTGTTGCGTTACGTGTGTCCCGTATTGCTGGCGTTGATATTCCTCTACAATCTGGGACTTTTTAAGCTGTAAATCGCCGGAACTGCGCTCGATTCTTAAAAAGTTTTCATATCTTTGCGACGATTTTGGAAAACAACGTTAATCAACTTATAAAATAAGACTGTTATGGTATCATTCAAAGAGTTGGGACTTGTAAACACCCGTGAGATGTTTGCAAAGGCAATCAAGGGAGGTTATGCCGTTCCGGCATTCAACTTCAACAACATGGAGCAGCTTCAGGCCATTATCCAGGCTGCAGCCGAGACCAAGTCGCCCGTAATCCTTCAGGTATCGAAGGGTGCCCGCAACTATGCTAACCAGACGCTTCTGCGTTACATGGCCGAGGGTGCTGTCGAGTATGCCAAGGAGCTGGGCTGGGAGAAACCCCAGATCGTGCTTCACCTCGACCACGGCGACAGCTTCGAGCTTTGCAAGAGCTGCGTAGATATGGGCTTCTCGTCGGTGATGATCGACGGTTCGTCGCTTCCTTATGAGGAGAACGTTGCCCTGACCAAGAAGGTAGTTGAGTACGCTCACCAGTTCGATGTTACCGTTGAGGGCGAGCTCGGCGTACTGGCAGGTGTCGAGGACGAGGTTGCCGCTGAGGAGAGCCACTACACCAAACCCGAGGAGGTTGTCGATTTCGTAACCAAGACCGGTGTTGACTCGCTGGCCATTTCGATCGGTACTTCGCACGGAGCATACAAGTTCACTCCCGAGCAGTGCACAGTAGATCCCAAGACCGGCCGTCTGGTTCCTCCCCCGTTGGCATTCGATGTACTCGAGGCTATCGAGAAGGAGCTTCCGGGCTTCCCGATCGTTCTGCACGGATCGTCGTCGGTTCCCCAGGAGGAGGTTGATACCATCAACAAGTACGGTGGTGCACTCAAGGCTGCCGTAGGTATTCCGGAGGAGGAGCTCCGCAAGGCTGCGAAGAGCGCTGTCTGCAAGATCAACATCGACTCCGACTCGCGTCTGGCCATGACTGCCGCTATCCGCGAGGTATTCGCTACGAAGCCTGCCGAGTTCGACCCCCGCAAGTACCTGGGCCCTGCTCGTGACAACATGAAGAAACTCTATGTCCACAAGATAAAGGAGGTTCTCGGTTCGGACGGCAAAGCCGAATAATCAGGGTAGCACCTTAAAATGAAACATCGGATTTCCGGGCAGGAAATCCGATGTTTTTTTGTGTTGTGCCTTTGTCAGAATCGCAGGAAATACCAGGCTATCTCGAAACCGACGCGGAACATCTTCTTCTCGCCCGCAACAACCGGCTTGAGGTCGTACTGCACGAATATGTTTCCGTCGATTGTCTTGCCGCCGATGCCTACCTGGCCGAGGACCGAGTATGTCGACTTGTTGATCGAGCCGTGTGTCTGCTCGGTGGAGGTGTCGGACAGCGACTCGTTGTACGATACCGACAGGTTGTTGTTGTATGCTGCTCCCGCACCGAGATATATTCCCGAACCGAGAATGCCGGGGAAATTGAAGCGCAGGACGGCCGGAACCGACAACTGGTTGTATGTGTACTGATCCTCGCCGGCGCTGTCCGATAGCGACGTGCCCATATACCGCAGTCCTACCACTCCGTTGACGATGAAATTCGGGCTGCCGAGACGCAGGTTGAGCATGCTGCCGATTCCGTACTGCTTGCTGGCATAGTCCATCAGGAAACTGCCGCCGATGGCAAAGAGCCCGGTTTTTATGCGTTTCGATTTCCCGCTGCTGTCCGTTACTTCGGAGCCGGTGGCCGAAGCGTACTGGCGGCTGTCGTACTCCTTCATATATCTTTTCTGTGCCTTGCGGGCTTCGGATATGCGGTCTTCGACGTAGCGTTTTGCCTGTTTGCTTTTGGCGTACTTTAGAGCCTCGTTGTAGTCGCTCTCGATCGAGAACTCGTTCAGCCGGTCACTCAGCATGCGGCTGACGCTGTCGGATACGGTGTCGTAATAGTACCCGCCCGGATGGCTGGTCAGAAACTCTATTCCGCCTTCCACGGTCGGGTTGCTTTTGAACCGGTTGTAGTCCGCAACCTCTCCCGACTGTCCGAACGCGTACAGCGGTGAGATCAGCAGCGTGATGAGCAGGATTTGTAGAAATTTATTCATGTGAATATGTTTGTAAATTGGTTAAAGCCTCCTTGCAACGGCCCTATTCCACGGCTTCGAGCACGAATACGGCACTCGAATACCTCTTCGTCAGCGGCAGGTTCACGCCTTCGTTCGTGAGGAACTCGCCGCTGAAGGTCATGCCTTCGCCCCAGAATATGGGTTTCTTCTCGACGTTGACCTCCGTGAGACGGTATTTCCGCCCGGGGTCGAGACCCGTAAGTTTCAGGCGGCATACCGTGTCGCGTCCCCTGTATTCGAAGCAGTAGGCGAAGAGTACGGCCTTGGATTTGTCTTTCTCGACATACATCAGCGAGGCGTAGTTGCCCTTTTCGTACGGTGAGTGCAGGCGGTAGAGGTCGCCGTACATGATTGTCGGGCGCAGCTGCTTGTAGGTGGCGATTGCCTTGCGGGCGAATGCCTTCTCGTCGTCCGTCAGGTTTTTGGGCTGCAGCTCCATGCCGAGACGGCCGCTCATGGCCACGTCGAACCTGAACTTCAGCGGGGTTATGCCTTCTGTCTGGTGGTTCGGGACTGCCGAGACGTGCGAGCCCATGACTACCGAGGGGTAGATGTGGCTGGTGCCGTATTGTATGAATATTCGTGAACGGGCATCGGTGTTGTCGCTTGTCCATGCCTCGTCGTTGTATTTCAGTGCACCGTACTCGACGCGGCCGCCGCCCGAGGCGCATGCCTGTATTATCACGTCGGGATATGCTTCGCGTATGCGTTTGTAGACGTTGTAGAGTCCCTGCGTGTATTTAACCCAGAACATGCTCTGTGTCTCGCGGTCGAGATGCGCCGAGCCTGCATTTTCCACGTGGCGGTTGGCGTCCCACTTTATATATGATATGTGCGGGGACATCTTCATGGTGTTGTCGAACACCTCGAATACGAAATCCTGTACGTCGGGATTCGAGAGGTCGAGAAGCCACTGGTTGCGTGTCGTCGTCAGTTCGCGCCCGGTGTTGTAGCCGACCACCCAGTCGGGGTGTTTGCGGGCGAGTTCGCTGCGCGGGCTTACCATCTCCGGCTCGATCCATATACCGAACTTCAGCCCCTTGGATACTGCATACGAGGCAATCTCGTCGATTCCGCCGGGCAGTTTCGCGCGGTTTACCTGCCAGTCGCCGAGGCCCTGTTTCGTGTTGTTGCGCGGGAATTCGTTGCCGAACCAGCCGTCGTCGAGCACGAACATTTCGAGTCCCATGTCGGCGGTATCGTCGATCATGTGCTTGAGGAGTTCGGTGTCGAAGTCGAAATAGGCGCCCTCCCAGCTGTTGAGCAGCGTGGGACATACCTCTTCGGCATCGTACACGCCGCCGCATTCGCGGGCCCAGTCGTGAAGGTTGCGCGAAGCCTCGCCCGCGCCGCTGTCCGAGAAGGTGAGAATGACGTCGGGCGTCACCATCGTCTCGCCGGTACGTAGCGTGTATTCCGCGGAGTAGGGGTTGATGCCGGCACGCATGATGAGTATGTCGAAATCGTCTACCTCGAAACTGAGGTCGAAGTTCCCGGTCCATGCCAGGGCACCGGCTATGACATTGCCCGAGTTCTCGTCGAGGGGATGGTCGAGCGACAGCATGAAACTCGGGTTCTCGAGCTGTACGGCACGCACCTGTTTCTGGCTGCTGATGGTCTTTATGCCGCGTGTGAGTTCCGACTCCTGCATGCCCATCTCGCGGGCCCATGCTCCGCCGAACTGCGTGAGATAGTATCTGTCGGCCTGTGCGGATATGTTGGCGCTGAAGTAGTTGCGCAGACGGACGTCGCCGTTTTCGCGGTTGGTTATCTCGCTGTGGACCACGATTACGTCCTGCCCGGTGCAGGCTTCGTAGACGAGCTTGACGTCGAACGGTTTAACGGCGTCGGAGAGCTGTATGGTCGTGACGGTGCGGTTGCCGGCCTTCTCCACCTCATGCGATACGTAGCGCAACTGGGTGTTGAGGTCGCCGTCGCAGTGCGTCACCGCCAGTGAAGCCTGGCGCTGTTCGCGTCCGCCCTGCGTGATGTATGCCGCCGGGTCGGTGCAGAAGTCCACGCGCCGGTAGCTGTTCTTCTGCAGGAAGGGGGCCGGGTCGTCTATCTTTTTCCCGTAATAGTCGAACATCAGGCTGCCGTCCTTGTCGACGGTGAGTATCATTGCCGTATTCGCGGTCTCGATCTCGATGATGCGTGGCGTCGGGTCTGCGGGCAGCGGTTTGGGATCGCCCTTTTTTGCGGCTGCCGGAGCGACCGTCAGCACCATTGCGGCGATAATCGAAGTCAATTTCTTCATGGTCTCTATGGAGTTTGGTTGTTTTTCGCGAAGATACGAAAAAATAGTCTATATCAAGGGGCGGTGTCTTGGCTTTTTTCATTAAATTTGCAAGACTGAAACCAAAATCGAAAAGCAATGGCAGAGTTTATTTATCAGGAGCCTTTTCCCATTGAAAAGGATACGACCGAATACCGTCTTCTGACCAAGGATTACGTGAAAGTGGTCGAATGCGACGGACGTAAGATACTGAAAGTGGATCCCAAAGGATTGGAGGTGCTGTCGAAGGCGGCATATTCCGACGTGTCGTTCTACCTGCGCGCCGCGCACCTTGAAAAGTTGAGCGACATACTCAAGGACCCCGAAGCCAGCGACAACGACAAGTTCGTGGCATATACGATGCTTCTCAACCAGTGCGTGGCGGCCGAAGGCGAACTGCCGACATGCCAGGATACGGGTACGGCCATCTGTATCGCCAAGAAGGGTGAAGATGTCTATACCGGTGCGGACGATGCCGAGTGCATCACGCGCGGTGTCTACGAGACCTACAAGGAGCGCAACCTGCGTTATTCACAGGTGGTTCCCTTCACCATGTTCGATGAGAAGAACTCGGCGACGAACCTGCCGGCGCAGATAGACATATACGCCACCAAGGGCAATGAATACAAGTTCCTCTTCATTACCAAGGGAGGCGGTTCGGCCAACAAGACATTCCTCTACCAGCAGACCAAGGCCCTGCTCAACGAGGAGACGCTCACCAAGTTCATAACCGAGCACATCAAGGACCTCGG
>DXGW01000189.1 GCA_019113665.1 Candidatus Alistipes excrementipullorum | reverse complement strand
ATATCCTTGAACTGGTTCATACCGGCGTTGGTGAACATCAGCGTCGGGTCGTTTTTTACGACCATCGGTGCCGACGGCACGATGGTATGTCCCTTGCCCGCAAAGAAATCGAGGAAGGCCTGTCTGATTTTATTCGACTCCATATATACTTGTAAAGCTAATTTTCCCGTTATTCCAATCAGGTTGCAAAAATACATATTTTAACTAAATTTGCATCACCAAAACATGGTAATTTTCAAGTATGGTACGAAAAGCAAAGGACAAAGCGCAAAATGCGGCCCCGTATGAAAACGATGCCGTAACATACCGTTTGCGCATGTACACGCTGCTGCGTAAAATCCTCATAGGGTTCATACTCGTATCGCTTGTAAACTTTGCATTCTCGTATCTGTTCTATACGCCCAAGATGTACCGCATACACAGTGAAAACCGTGAAATGGTACTGAAATACGCGATCATGAACAACAAGATACGCGTCGCCCAGCGCAAACTCGACGAAATACGCCACCGCGACAACATGGTCTACCGTGCTCTTTTCTCGTCGGACACCACCCACCTTGTACCCGAACCGTATCCCGACAGCAAGTATGCCTACATGCAGGGAGACGAATACTCGACGGTGATGACCGATACGTGGAAGGCCATGGACAAACTCGCCCAACAGATATACCTTGAGTCGGTGTCGTTCGACGAACTGCAGATCCTCGCGAAGAACAAGGAGAGCCTATCATCGGCCATTCCCGCCATTTGGCCCATAGACCGCCTGCAGCTAAAGGCCCTGTATTCGTTCGGCATGCGAATGCACCCGATATACAAGACACGCAAGTTCCACAAAGGGGTCGACATGGCATGCGACGTCGGCGTACCGGTATATGCCTCCGGCGACGCCGTAGTCGAAAAGACCGATTTGGGACAACGGCGCGTGGGCTACGGCAAGCAGATACTGCTGAACCACGAATTCGGATACAAGACCCGTTACGCGCACCTGAGCAAGATACTCGTCGAGCCCGGGCAGAAGGTCACGCGCGGGCAGATCATAGGGGAAGTGGGGTCCACGGGAGGAAGCACCGGACCGCACCTGCACTACGAAGTCATACACATGGGCCAGGTGGTGAATCCGGTCAACTACTTCAACAAGAACATGACCGTGGACGAATACCGCAAGCTCATGGAGGAGATCAAGGACAGCGACCTCGAGGTCGAATAGCATACATGGCATGACCAGAGAAGAGAAAAAGGCGAAACTGCTGAAATACAAGACCCGCAAGCAACGGTTCATACGCATAACGACACAGTTTTTCGTGTGGTTGGGCGTTGCCGTCATATACTATATCGGGTTCTCCGTATTTTTCGACACCCCCGTCGAGTACGAACTCAAGCATTCGACGGACATGATGCGCAAGGAGTATGACCGTCTGTCGGCACGTTACGACTCGCTGTCGCTGGTACTCGACAATGTCATCGAACGCGACCGCAACGTCTTCAACATACTGTTCGAATCCACCCCCTATGAGCTCGACTCCGAATTCGAAAGCGAACGGCTGGCCCTGCACGAGAGACTTCTGGCCAGGTCGAGCCGGCAACTGCGGCGACAACTCGATTCCAAGGTGGCGGAGATGCAGAAAAAGATGGCCGTACTGGAGGAATCGCACGAACAGCTGCACCGCGAGATTGAGAAATGCGGCAAGGGGCTGAACAACATACCCTCGATCCAACCCGTAATCAACAGCCAGCTTACGCTGCTGACCGCCGGATACGGCACACTGATGCACCCCTTCTACCGCACACTGCAGTCGCACCAGGGCGTAGACTATACCGTACCCGAGGGTTCGAGCGTATTCGCCACGGCCGACGGCATCGTCAAGGAGGTTTCGGGGCGCAACTCCACATTCGGGCAGAACATAGTCATCGACCACGGCAACGGCTATCTCACGCAATACTGCCACCTATCGGCGTCGAAAGTACGCAAGGGACAGCGCGTACGCCGCGGCGACATCATAGCGCTTTCGGGCAACTCCGGTCTTTCGCTCTCACCGCACCTGCACTACGAGGTCAGATACGAAGGTATGAGGGTCGACCCGATACACTACTTTTTCATGGAACTCACGCCCGACGAATACCGGCGGATAATCAAGATATCGCAATCGGGCATGCAATCATTCGACTGACACCGCACCATGCTGATAAAACTGCTGCTGCTTGATTTCGACGGCACTCTTGCCGACACTCGCCGTGCCAATACACTCGCCTACATCGACGCCCTGGCCGAAGAGGGATACACGCTCGACGAAGAGACATACGTACGTAAATATTTCGGATTACGCTGTCCGGAATTCCTCAGGGACATAGGCTTTACCGATCCCGCCGACATCGAACGCATACGCCGGCGCAAAATAGAGCTCTACCCTTCGCATTTCGATACGGTCAGCCTCAACAGGCCGTTATGGGAGTTCGTCTGCGACTTCCGGCGCAAGGGAGGACGGGCATGGGTTGTCTCTACCGGACATGCCGACAACGTATCCAATGCGATGAGACACCTCGGCATCGCCGACGGTTTCGACGGCATAGTTACCGGCGACATGGTCGAACGTTCCAAGCCGGCGCCGGACTGTTTCCTGCGCGTAATGGAGATCGAGGGCGTGAAGCCCGAGGAGACACTCATATTCGAGGATTCGGCCACAGGTCTCGAAGCGGCAAGACGCAGCGGTGCACCATATATCAAGGTCACCCTGTAACAGCAGCTACTCCCTTCCGCAAATCTTCCTGTAGTCGCAATAACGGCACGCCTTGACGTCGTCGCACTGACGGAATGGCACCGACGTGTCGAAGAGTTCGGCCAGCTTCTCCGCGACAAGGGCCTCGAACTCCTCCATGTATTGCGAATACATCGCACCCAACGTCTTGTGTTCCCTGTCTTCGAGCAGCGGCGAATAGTCCCTGTCATGCATGGCCCGGAGATAATACAATGCCGGCCGCACGTCGTCGGCAGAGGAGTGATACTGCATCATAGCATAGAGCATCGTCTTGACTATATTTGATATCCGGTCACCCGGGGCACCGTTGAACAGCGAATCGAGACCTTTGTAATCGAGATGCTTGCCTCCGGTCTTGTAGTCAATTATCCTCATGGAACCGTCTGCCATACGGTCTATGCGGTCCGCACGCCCCTCGAAGCGGACATTCATCTTACGGCCGTTTGATTCGAACGGGAAATCGTATGCCACCGCGGTTTCAAGGCTGTCGACCGTGAAGTCATCATGCGCGGCATCATACTCGAGCAGATTGCGAAGGTAACGCATCACGACATTGCGCACGAGCATGAGATCGCCGCCATAATCGTCGGCCGTGGCCGTTTCGTCGTTCAGATACTCATGGTTGATCGCCTCGTCCACGGTCCTGGCAATATTGTCGTCAGCTGACGCCTTGCGCAGGACCTCCCCCGGGCGGAACATGCCCCTGACCGGTGCATACAGTTTCTCGGCAGCATAGTGGAATATGTTTCCCAATATGCGGTCGTCCACCGTATCCTCGATCTCCTCGACGGGACGTATGCCCGCAACCGCCGCAAAATAGAACTTCAGCGGACAATCTACATACAGCGAGAATGCCGTAGGCGACAACTTGGCCGAAGCACCGGGATTCAGATAGCGGTTCATGGCATCGAGCGTCACGCCGCTCTTCTCAACGACTACGGGCGCGTTTTCCGGGCGGCAGACATCGACGCCCACCTCCACATGCCTGATATCGAAACCTGTTTCATATTCAAGCTGCCGTATGTAGCGGCTCGGCTCGCCCGTACTTTTCTCGTCGGCATGCGAGCAGTAGACCATGCAGAGCTTTTCGCAACGCTGTATCAGGCGGTAAAAATAGTATGCATACACACCCTCGTGATGTTCCGGCGTCGGCATGCCGTATGCGAATCGCAGGTTGTATGGCACGAACGATGATTGCGCCACGTGATTCCCGGGGAAATTGTCATCGTTCATCGACAACAGAATCACATTGCGGAAATCGAGGTTGCGCGTTTCGAGTATTCCCATTACCTGCACACCTTCGAGCGGTTCGCCCTCGAACGGAATGCGGACCGTCTGCATATGCCTGCGCAACAGCGATACATACACGGGCAGTGTAACGTCAATATCGCAATCATTGAGCGAGTTGCGTAATTTGGCCACATTCTCGGCCACTACGGCGAGATACTCCGTACGACGTGACGCGTCCGACTTGTCGTAAGGCACAAGGGCTATCGCCTCCACCGCTTCAAGCAGATAGTCCGAAAGGTTTTCCCAGCTGTCGGCCGGCCGGAAGAGTTTCGACAGCAGAGCGCCGTCGGACAGGATATCGGCAGCCACCGCCACCTTGCGGTTTTTGCGCACCGTCTCCAGCAGGCCGGTTATCTTCACAGGGTCGGCATCGGCAACGTACGGGTGCGACAACAGACCAACCACGTCCGAATGGTAAAAATAGAGAGCCCCGCTTTTACGGTCGGTACGTTTGTGTTTCTGCAGTTCGACAAGCAGTTCGACAAGCGAATATGCCAGCGTAGACTTCAGCGGATATCCCATCGTGACATTGACCTTGCCCACACTCGCCGGCAGTGAGTGCAACAACGGTTCAAGCAGGTTCTCGTCTGTCAGGACTATCGCCGTCTCCTTGTCAAGAGGCCCCGCGGCCGAGAGTTCCTCCAGGACCGACGCCACATACTTGCACTGCAGTACGTTCGACGCAGCCGACACGGCAGAAATATCGGATATGTTGCAGAAATGGTCATGCGACACGACGTCCCGCGGAGGGAACATCTTCAGATTCTCCCTCACGAACATGCCGGCCTCCTGTTCCGTCCCGTTGACATAATAGGAGTCGTAATCCCAGTAAAAATCGACATCGGCCACCGAGGCCAGATACTTGAACAGGCGTTTCTCGCATGACGACAAGGCATTGAACCCGGCAATCACATAATGCCTCTTCCGTTTCGGGCAGGCCGTCCCGTCGGCAATACGGTCGACGGCCGTACGGTACATGCGGCCGGAATAGGCAATGCCGAGTTCCGACAGCCTATCGCCGAATTCGTGATATATGGGAGCAAGGCTGCGCCACAGGTCGAGGAACCTGCGTTTCTCGGCCGACAGTTCAGACCCGTCCGTGAAGTTCTTCCAGAATGACACGATCCTGAGCTGTTCGGGTGTCAGATATGAAATGTCGGCTTCAATCTCCTTGATGTCCGCCACATTCCGGAAGAGCCTGTCGGCATCTATCATATACTTGTCGACCGTATCGAAATCAGCCAGGAGCATGTCGCCCCAGAAATAGAA
>DXGW01000188.1 GCA_019113665.1 Candidatus Alistipes excrementipullorum | reverse complement strand
AAGCCTGATGAAGGCGCGCGAAATAATCAAACTCGTCAAACCCGACGTCGTGGTCGGATTCGGAGGATACGCCAGCGGTCCCGTGCTCTGGGCCGCACAACATATGGGAATACCAACGGTAATACAGGAGCAGAACTCCTATGCAGGCCTGTCGAACAAACTGCTCGCCAAGAGAGCCGACAGCATCTGTGTTGCTTATGAAGGCATGGAACGCTTCTTCCCTGCCGACAGGATAGTAATGACCGGCAATCCGCTGCGCGGGAACGTCGGCGAGGGCAAGGCCGACCGTGCGGACGCTCTCGCATACTACGGGTTCAGCGACCAGCTGCCGGTGCTGCTGGTAGTAGGAGGTTCGCTCGGCACACGTACGCTCAACAACATGATGAAATCGTGGATCGTAGCCGGCGGAGGCGACCTTCCGGTACAGGTAATATGGCAGACCGGCAAGTTCTACGAGCGCGAAATGCGTGAGTTCCTGGCCGCATACCCTGCCAACAACATATGGCAGTGCGCCTTCATCGAACGCATGGACTACGCATATGCCGCCGCCGACCTCGTCATCTCGCGAAGCGGCGCATGCACGGTTTCGGAACTCTGCCTGGCGGGCAAGCCGACGATATTCGTACCGTCGCCCAACGTGGCCGAAGACCATCAGACCAAGAACGCCATGGCTCTGGTGGAGAAGGGCGCCGCCGTCATGGTTCGCGACGCCAATGCCGTCGAGAGCTGCATGATCGAGGCCATGGAGCTGCTGAAAAACAGCAAGAAACTCAAATCGCTGGCTACAAACATATCGAAACTCGCCATTGCGGATTCGGCAGACCGCATAGTCGACCAGATCGAGAAACAGTTCAGGAAGCAATGAAAGTCGAAAACGTATATTTCATAGGCATCGGAGGCATCGGCATGAGTGCCCTTGCCCGCTATTTCATGCACGAAGGCAAACGTGTCGCCGGATACGACCGCACCCCCTCGCACCTCACGGCCGAACTCGAAGCCGAAGGCACCCCGGTACACTACACCGATGATACGGCACTCATACCCGAGGCATTCGCCGACAGGGAGCACACCGTCGTAGTCTATACGCCGGCCGTACCCGCCGACCACAGCGAGCTGTGCATGTTCCGCGACAAGGGATACGAAGTCGTCAAGCGTTCGCAGATGCTCGGATACCTCGCGCAGGGGAAATATGTCATGGCCGTTGCCGGAACGCACGGCAAGACCACCACGTCGACACTGGCCGCATGGCTCAACCATGAGGTTGCGGGCGAAGGCAGCGCCTTCCTCGGCGGCATCTCCAAGAATTTCGGCAGCAACCTCGTCCTGGGCGGCGGCAGCCGTCTGGCTGTTGAGGCCGACGAGTTCGACCGTTCGTTCCTGCGCCTCTACCCCGACGTGGCCGTCGTCACGGCGGCGGACGCGGACCATCTCGACATCTACGGCACACACGAAGCCGTCAAGGAGGCATTTTCACAATTCGTGGGACAGATCCGCGAGGGCGGCTGCCTCATAATAAAGGAGGGCGTCGACATCAGGATCGACAACCCGGGGATCACGGTCTACCGCTACTCGTACGACAGACCCTGCGATTTCTACGCCCGCAACATACAACTCATGGGCGGAGGACATTACAGCTACGATATCGTAACCCCATGGGGAGTTATCGAAGGGTGCAGTCTGGGTGTTCCGGGCTGGGTCAATATCGAGAACTCGGTCGCAGCCGTGGCCATGCTGCTGTGCGCCGACCGGCATGACGGCAAACAGACCGACCACGGCCGGCTGCGCAGGGCACTGGAGAGTTTCACGGGAGTGAAACGCCGTTTCGAGTTCTATGTCAACACCCCCGAAGCAGTATACATGGACGACTATGCGCACCACCCGCGCGAGTTGTCGGCCACCCTCACGTCGGTCAAGAAGATGTTCCCCGGACGCCGCGTCACGGCCATCTTCCAGCCGCACCTCTACACACGCACGCGCGACCTGTATCCCGAGTTTGCCGAGGCGCTGTCGCATGCCGACGAGGTTGTACTGCTGCCGATCTATCCGGCGCGCGAGGAGCCGATCGAAGGCATCACATCGCAGATCATAGCCGACCGCATAACGGTCCCGTGCCGCACGGTCGACCGCGACAAACTCGCCAGTACCATTGCAGACATGGATACCGACGTGGTCATAAGTTTCGGGGCCGGCAACATCGACGCCTGCTGCGAAGCGCTGGCGGAAGTAATTGGTAAAAAAGCAACTGCCCGTAAATAATGAAATTCGAGAAGATCGGTAAATATGCATTGCTCGCCGTCGTGTGGGGCATAGTGCTGGGTTACGTGACATACTCGGTAAGTGTCACGCGCCGTCACCGATCCGAACAGGTGGTCGAGAGCGTCGACATCGAGATTGTCGACAGCACGGCCAACGGGCATCTTGTTTCGAGCCGCAAGGTACGCGAGTGGATACTGCGCAGCGGCATCAGCACCATCGGCGTCCCGGTCGGCAAAGTGGACCTTGCCGGCATCGAGGCGGTCATCGCCCGAAACGGCTTCGTCGACCGGGTCAATACATACGTGTCGTACACGGGCGTGCTGCACATCGAGGTGAGCCAGCGCCGTCCGATGCTGCGCCTGATGATGGACGGGTACAACTCCTATACGACCGACAAGGGGTTCGTCTTCAAGGCACCGAGTGCATCGGCCCTCTACGTACCCGTAGTCACGGGCAGCTACAAGCCCCCATTCCCGGCCGATTACGAGGGCGACGTATGGGAATACATCGAAAAAAGGCTCGCCGAGAGCGATGAACGCATACGCAAGATAGGGCGCGAGAAACTCCCGCTGTACGAACTGGAGGATTCGCTTACGGTGGCCATACGCAACGAACGCCGCCGCTACATAAAGAAGAGATGGTTCGAGTCCAAGGAGTCGTTCCAGAAAAAGGTCGACGAGCTGCGCGCCGAGAAGCACCGCAACCTGCGCAAACTGCGTGGGGCACTGCGAGATGCCAACCGCCGCGTCGAAGCCGTGACCGCCCGCCAACAGGCCGAATACCAGGCTCAAAAAAAGTTGAACAAAAGGTATGAAGATTTCATCAAACTCATTAACTTTGTCTGTTGGATAGAAGGCGACGACTTCTGGCGATCGGAAGTCGTTCAGATAGTGGCCAGAACGATGCCGAGCGGGGCTCTCGAGGTAGATCTCGTCCCCCGGAGCGGCAACTATACGATTTTGTTCGGCGAGAT
>DXGW01000017.1 GCA_019113665.1 Candidatus Alistipes excrementipullorum | reverse complement strand
GCAGCCATGCCTGAAATATCGATTGCAACACTCTCTCCGTTAAGTTCATATACGAGTTTCACGGGCAGCCATGTGGAGGTGTCCATCGTAACGACAATCGTACCCGCATTGCCACCGTCCGTAGGTGTAAGCCTGACGGAAACACGTCCGTCGCCCTGCGACACCGTTTCCGCGGAAAATTCGTCGCTTATGAAATCAAGTCCGCCCGCAGGGTTTACAAGTATATTTCGGCTCGATGTATCGACCGTATCGATCGTAATCTCACGCAGGGCACGGTTGACCTCATAGCGCGTTCCACCGGCTCCGAACACATCGACATCTCCCAACGTAAGGTAATAGTCGTCTCCGCTGACCGCATAACGCCCGTCACCGGAATAGTCCCCGGCTCGGACCGTAAACGAGACTTCGTATCCGCCGAGAGCCTTGACCGCCGACGACATGCGTGCGACCGCCTCCGAGGCCGGTTCGGCAGCCGACACAACGGCACTACCGCATACGAACGCAAGCAGCAATATGATTATCGTTTTTTTCATCACATGAAATTTTACTGTACACCGAGGTCTTGAAGCTTGGCTTCGAGCGACGGGAGGTCATAGAACTTGATCTCGCGCTGCTTGGCTCCGACCTGCGGCCCGACGATACCGGCACGTTCCAACTGTGTCATTATACGGCCCGCACGGTTGAAACCGACTTCATAATTGCGCTGTATGTACGAGGTCGAAATCTGACCGCTCGATACGGCATCGCGGGCTATGTCGGCAAACAGGGGGTCGTACTTGACGGGCGCACCGCCACCCAGATCGCTCCCGAGGGCTGCATCATTGCCGTTGCCGGCCTCGTCGTAATCGGGAAGGGCATACGCCGCCGGATAGCCGTTCTGGTGAGATATGAAATCGACGATCTTCTCGACCTCGGCAGTCTCGACCAGAGCGCACTGTATTCGCGTGAGCGCACCGTCCTTCGAGAAGAGCATGTCACCGCGGCCTATGAGCTGATTGGCTCCGGGCTGGTCGATGATCGTACGCGAGTCTATCATCTGCATCACACGGAAAGCCATACGTGCCGGGAAATTGGCCTTGATACCGCCGGTTATGACCTTCACGTCGGGTCGCTGTGTCGCTATGATAAGGTGAATGCCTATGGCACGTGCCTTCTGCGCAAGACGCATGACCGGAGCCTCGACTTCACGGGCCGTCATTATAAGGTCGGCAAACTCGTCGACGACCACAACGATATACGGCAGGTAACGGTGACCGTTTTCGGGATTAAGCTTGTAGTTTACGAACTTCTCGTTGTATTCGACGATGTTGCGCGCCCCGGCCTTACGGCACAGGTCAAGACGTGCGTCCATCTCCAGGCAGAGTGAGTTGAAGGTGTATACAGCCTTTTTCGGGTCCGTAACGATGGCGTCGTCCTCGGAGGCCATCTTCGCAAGGAAATGTTTTTCGAGTTTGGCATAGAGCGAGAACTCCACCATCTTCGGGTCGATAAGCACGAACTTCAACTGCGCCGGGTGCTTTCGGTAAAGCAGCGAGGTGATTATGGCGTTCAGACCGACCGACTTGCCCTGGCCCGTGGCTCCGGCCACAAGCAGGTGGGGCATCTTGGCCAGGTCGAAAACATAATTCTCGTTCTGTATGGTACGTCCTATGACTATCGGCAGCTCGGCATTGAACTGCTGGAAACGCTTCGACAGAATGGCCGAGCGCATCGACACGATCTCCTTGTCGCGGTTAGGCACCTCGATACCGATGGTACCTCGTCCGGGTATCGGGGCTATGATACGTATGCCCAACGCCTTGAGGCTCTGCGCTATGTCATTTTCGAGCCCCTGTATGCGCGAAATCTTGACGCCCTGCTCCTGCACGATCTCGTAAAGCGTGACGGTCGGGCCGATGGTGGCCTTCATCTCGCGGATCGGAATACCGAAGTTGGCAAGCGTCTCCTCGATCTTCTTCTTATTGAAGGTTATCTCCTCGTCGGTGACACGTGAACTCGAGCTGTACTCGTCCAGCAGATCCACGGGCGGACGTTTGTAGTTGTGCACGTCCTTGAGAGGGTCATACAGTTTTTTCTCTATGTTCTTCTCGTCGACAACCGCAGCCGTATGCTCCTCAACAACGATTGTCTTGATTTTACTCTCGTCCTTCTGCTCGGAAAGGTCGACTTCAACAAAACCGCCGTCATCGTCGGCCGGCTTGACCGGCTCTGCCGCCTCTTTGGGCTCTGCCCCATCACGGAAACCGGGTTTGAACGTGTCGTTGATCGTCACCGGCGGCTCATATACAGGCGCCGGTGAAACCGGTGCCGGCTGTTCCGGACCGGCCGTTTCCGGCTTTTCGGAGACGGTCCGTACAACAGTCGTGTCCTCCTCAACTGCTGGTTCAGCCTCCGGTTCGGCAACGTTTTTGCGCCTGCGGATACGATGCAGGAAGCCCCATACGCTTCCGGCGATATGTTCACCCTCGTGTACGACGGCCGTACCTGCCCTGTTAACCGTATTGATGAAGTTGCTGTTGATGAAGACTCCCGTCAGTATCCAGCCCGCAAGCAACAGGATCGCGGCTCCGGCCACACCTATGCCGTTCTGCAACTTTTCGGCTATGGCGATACCGTAAGCACCGCCGAGACCGCTGCCGAAGACGCCCCATTTGGGGCCGAATGCAAGTCCGAGCGTCAGCGAACCGAGTATCAGCACGAGAAGCCCGCTCAAAACCGAGTGGTTGAACAACAACGGACGCCGGCGAATTACGCGGAGCCCTATGATCGTCACAATGATTGGTATAAGTATGCCGAACAGGCCGAACGAACGGCCGGCGAGCTTGTCGGCAATCCATGCGCCGCCATAGCCGCACATGTTGCCTATCTCCTTCTCCATGCGTGGATCGTCCTGCTCGATCTTGTACAATATGCTGTAGTCGTTCTTCCACTGGAAATAGTACGATATGACGGCCAGCGTCGCAAAGACGCCGACTAACAACACCACCAGACCGAAGATCCACCGGGCATTGTCACGTCCCGAACGTGTTTCGGGAGTCTTGTCTGTCGTTTTCTTTTCACTTGCCGCCATAGAAGAAGCGCATTTATCGAACGAAAGTAATATTTTTTTGCGATTTTGTCAAATTCCGTTCCCGAAGGCCTTGCGTTCGAGACGCTGCCGATATTC
>DXGW01000187.1 GCA_019113665.1 Candidatus Alistipes excrementipullorum | reverse complement strand
CAGCTACCTGTCCCTCGTTTTTGGCCATTTTCTTAAAACAATTACAGCTTGTGAATGCGAAAGACGCAATCGCAAGAACCATTGTCAGTTTCAGTAGGCGTTTCATAATTTTTTGTGTTTTGTGTGTTTGGTAATATTCTGTTTGTCAATTTATTATCGCATAAAGCCGCTGTGATGCCCTCTGTCGGGCCGTTCACATAGGTACATATACTATGCAAATATAACTAAAACTCTTTAACGAAAGTATAATTTGAATGATATTTTTTTGCTTCCAGAATACTTTGCAGGAAAAACAAAAGGGCGGACATTCACATGCCCGTCCTTTTGTTTCGTTTGCAGACCCCCTTACTCGTTGTGTTTTTTGTCGGAATGGGGTTTGTGGTTGCGGTTGCCGTTCTCGCGGGGCTCACGCTGTTCGCGGGGCTTGCGGGGCTCGCGCTCAACCCAGCCTTCCGGTTTGGGCAGCAGTGCGCGGTGCGACAACTTGAACTTGTTGGTCTTCGGATCCACTCCGATGAGTTTCACGTCGATCATGTCGCCCTCCTTGAGTCCGGTCTCCTCCATGGTCTCGAAACGCTTGTAGTCGATCTCCGAGATGTGGAGCAGAGCCTCCTTGCCGGGAAGTATCTCGACGAATGCGCCGAACGATACTATCGAGGTGATCTTGCCGTGGTATACCTCGCCGACCTCCGGCACGGCTACGATAGCCTTGATGCGTGCCAGTGCGCCGTCGAGCGACTCCTTGTCCACACCGAATATGTCCACGATACCCTTGTCGTCGACTTCGGTGATGGTGATGGTCGTATTCGTGGTCTTCTGTATATCCTGGATAACCTTTCCGCCGGGGCCTATCACTGCGCCGATGCTGTCCTGCGGGATCGTTATCTGTACGATGCGCGGAACGAACGGCTTGTAGTCGGCGCGAGGCTCGGAGATGCACTCGGTGAGTTTGTCGAGAATGTGCAGACGTCCTACGCGGGCCTGCTCAAGGGCCTTGGCCAGAACCTCGTACGAAAGTCCGTCCACCTTGATATCCATCTGGGTGGCGGTGATACCGTCACGCGTACCCGTAACCTTGAAGTCCATGTCGCCGAGGTGGTCCTCATCGCCGAGGATATCCGACAGCACGGCCCATTTGCCGCTCTGCGAGTCGGTGATCAGACCCATGGCGATACCCGATACGGGTTTCTTCATCTTGACGCCTGCGTCCATCAGTGCGAGGGTGCCGGCGCAAACGGTAGCCATCGACGACGAACCGTTCGACTCGAGAATGTCCGATACGACGCGTACTGCATAGGGGTTCTCCTCTCCCAGCGGGATCATGGGTTTGAGGGCGCGCCATGCGAGGTGGCCGTGGCCTATCTCGCGGCGGCTCAGGCCGCGCGATGCCTTGGCTTCGCCCGTCGAGAAGGGCGGGAAGTTGTAGTGGAGTACGAACTGTTCCGAACCCTGTACCAGAACCTCGTCCTTGACTTTCTCGTCGAGTTTGGTGCCGAGCGTTACGGTTGCCAGTGCCTGGGTCTCACCGCGGGTGAAGAGGGCCGAACCGTGTGCTGCGGGCAGGTAGTCCACTTCGCAGGCTATCGGGCGGATTTCGTCCGTGCGGCGGCCGTCGAGACGCTTGCCCTCGTCGAGGATCATGTTGCGCATGGCCTTCTTCTGCACGTCATCGTGGAAGTACTTGTGAATGAGCGGAGCCTTCTCGACGAGTTCCTCCTCGGTGTAGCGCGATGCGAACTCGGCCTCGAGCTCGTTGAACTTGTCTTCGCGCTCGTGCTTCATCGTGCCGCTCGTAGCGATGGCGTAAGCCTTGTCGTAGAGCTCGTTGATGATGGTCTGACGGAGTTCTTCGTCGTTGGTTTCGTGGCAGTATGTGCGTTTCACGTCCTTGCCGAGCTCCTTGGAGAGTTCGATCTGGACGGCGCAGTGTTTCTTTATCTCCTCGTGTGCGAACTTGATGGCGTTGAGCATGACCTCCTCGGATACCTCCTTCATCTCGCCCTCGACCATCAGGATATTGTCGATCGTACCGCCGACCATGATGTCGAGGTCGACGTCCTTCATCTGCGAGAATGTCGGGTTTATCATGTATTCGCCGTTGATGCGGGCCACGCGTACCTCGGAAATGGGGCCTCCGAACGGAATGTCCGATACGGCCAGTGCGGCCGAGGCTGCCAGACCGGCCAGAGCGTCGGGCTGAATGTCCTTGTCGGCCGATATGAGGGTTACGGTAACATAAACTTCGGCGTGGTAGTCTGCCGGGAAGAGCGGGCGCAGAGCGCGGTCGATGAGGCGGGCGACGAGAATTTCGCTGTCGTTGGCCTTGCCTTCACGCTTCATGAAACCGCCGGGGTAGCGGCCGCATGCGGCGTATTTTTCCTTGTATTCCACCTGCAGCGGCATGAAGTCGGTGCCTTCCTTGGCGTCCTTGGCTGCCACTACGGTTGCCAGCAGCATGGTGTCTCCCTGCTTGAGAACCACCGCACCGTCGGCCTGTTTTGCGAGTTTCCCCGTTTCGATCATGATCTCCCGGCCGTCTGCCAGTGTGATCGTCTTGCGTACCGGATGGTACAACTTGTTTTCTTCCATCATATCTTTTTCGTCCAAATAAAATTGTTTCAACACAAGGCTGCCGCGGTTTATGCGGATATGCTCTCTCCCGCGAGGGGGCGTGCGTTCATGAAAGCGGATTTGCGGTATAAAAACGAAGGGCCGGCCTAAACATAGACAGACCCTTCATCTTTAACCTCTCTTACTTGCGGAGGTTGAGCGTCTTGACGATTGCGCGGTAGCGCTCGATGTCAATCTCCTTGAGATACTTCAACAACTGGCGGCGCTTACCTACGAGGCGCAACAGTGCGCGCTGCGTACCGAAGTCGTGCTTGT
>DXGW01000186.1 GCA_019113665.1 Candidatus Alistipes excrementipullorum | reverse complement strand
ATGAGTATGATTGTTATCAGACGTTCGGGCATAGCATATATTTTCGTGTAAAAATAAGAAAAATTTTCGATTTCCGAAGCCTGCCGCCAATTTTATGGATTCGCATACATCGTCGCCCGCCGTGATTTTTTTGCGGTCAGGTTGGCCGATGCTGGGAAATTATCGCTATATTTGTATATAGGAAAAATATATTTATTATGGATTTTCGAATTTTGTGCGCTGGAGCAATGATGTCGCTTCTCGCTTCCTGCGGTGGTGCTACGGCAGAGCGTCCCGACGGCTGGTATCTGGTAATTGACGGAGAACCGGTGGGTGATGCCATTGTTACGGTCAAGGATTTTGCCGCCATGAAACTCGACTCTTTCCCGAGTGAGCAGGGTATGTCGTATCAGATAATCGGCCGCGTGAAAGATGACATGATTCCGATATGGGCCGATGCTACCGAGAATGCAGCGGGCGAGACAATCGGTTTCCTGTATGAAGGCGAGATACTCTCGTTGCCGCAGGTTGTCGGGCGCATCGAAAGCGGACACTTTGCCATATCGATACCCTCGTCGGACGATGCCGAGGTGGAACTTGAACGTGTGTACGACGGGCTGCTTGCGCAGATGGACGATACACAGTTGCAGAACCTCAATCAGGCCGAAACCCCTGAGTATGTAGGCACATACCGTGGTACGATACCAGCGGCCGATTGTCCCGGCATCAACGTGACGTTGGTCCTCGGCGCGGACAATACATTCAAGATGAATATGGTATATCTCGAACGCGATACGGCGTTCGACAGTGAAGGCAGCTATTCCGTCGAAGGTGCTACGGTTACGCTCACGGAGAAAAACGGCACGGTGTCGCGTTACTTCTTCGAAGGAGATTCGCTGCGCATGCTCGACGGCGAAGGCAATGCAATCACCGGACCGCTGGCCGACAACTATATCCTGAAAAAGGAATAGCGGCTATTTCTTGAATATGAAGAATACGGCGAGCACGAGGCAAAGGAATCCGGCCAGATGGTTCCAGCGCAGCGGCTCGCTTTTCATGAACAGGGTGACCAGTATAGTGAATACGAGCAGCGACACGACCTCCTGTATCACCTTCAATTCCCAGATGTTGTAAGGGCCGCCGAACTCGGCGCTTCCGAGCCTGTTGGCCGGTACCTGCAGGCAGTATTCGAAGAAAGCTATGCCCCAGCTGAGGAATACGATGGCGTAAAGCCCGAATCGTTCGAGTTTGGATTTGAACATGATCTGCCCGTACCATGCCAGTGTCATGAACGTATTGGAGCAGATAAGCAGCAAGATGGATCCTATTCCACGTAACATACAGTATAAATTCTGAATACGGCTGCAAAAATAGTTCTTATTTTCAGTCCGTATACCGGCCGATACCAAAAAAAC
Organism: Candidatus Alistipes excrementipullorum; assembly: GCA_019113665.1. Classification (GTDB taxonomy): domain Bacteria; phylum Bacteroidota; class Bacteroidia; order Bacteroidales; family Rikenellaceae; genus Alistipes; species Alistipes excrementipullorum. The sequence continues at coordinate 4,193 of DXGW01000186.1, read as the reverse complement.
TTAAATTTGCAGTATGGATTATGCATTGATAACGGGAGCTTCCTCGGGAATAGGGTTGGAGTATGCGCGTCAGCTTGCCCGCGGAGGCCATAATGTGATAATAGTGAGCAACCGCGATGAGGACAACCGCCGTGTCGCTGCGGAGATCGCTGCGGAGTATTCGGTGTCGGCCCTGCCTTTGTATGCGGACCTGTCGCAGGAGGGGGCTGCAGACCGTATCTACGAGTGGGTTACGGCGCAGGACCTGACGGTGGACATATTGATCAACAATGCCGGCATACTGCTGTTCTCGACGCTTGAGCACACCGACCCGTCAAGGATTGACCGTATAATCGCTCTGCATTGCACTACTCCGACGCATCTGTGCCGACTCTTCGGCAGTGATATGAAACGTCGCCGCAGCGGGCGCATTCTGATCATGTCGTCGATTACGGCATGGACTCCATACCCGACGATGTCGCATTATGGTGCAACGAAGGTCTATCTGCGGAATTTCGGCCAGTCGCTGTGGTATGAGATGCGTGATTACGGCGTGAGCGTCACGACGGTGTTCCCTTCGGCCGTAGATACGCCGTTGTATGATCTCGATGAGAAGGTACGTAAAAGATTATTGGGAGTCGGCCTTATGATGAGCGCCGGAGAACTGGCTCGCCGCGGACTGAATGCCATGTTTCATGGCAGGCGACGCTGCATTCCCGGCTTTGCCACGAAGCTGGAGTATCTGGCCTGCTCGTTACTGCCGGCGCGGGCTTTGTTGCCGTTGTTGCACCTGCCGCCAGTGAAACGTCTGCTGTCAAGACTTTAGCAGGCAGGGCTCACGTTCTCCAAAAGAGCCTCTTCCTTGTGAAAAACACCGTCACGGTGACGACTGCGGCCGTTATGACCATGCCGTGCAGCACTCCTCCCCAAGGACCGATCTCCGCGAAGAATGAAAGCAGCGGCGAGAGGTGCAGCAGCCGCAATGCCGGCATGATGAGGAATCCCGCTGCCGTATATGCCACCATCGGATTCTGTCCGCACTCGATGAGCCAGTTGAAACGCATTTTGAATTGCCGCATTGCCATGCCGGCCATCATTACGGTCATTGATGCCAGACCCGATGTCACGAAGAAGTAGCTGAATGTAGCGTGGTCCTTTTTTATCCCGCCTTCGAACGGTTCGAGCAGCAGTCCCGTCACAAGCCAGAAAAATCCCCACCCGAACAGCGATACATAGAGATCGTGCCGGTTGGATCTCTCTTTGCGAAGCATATACATGGCGGCGAATCCGAATACAAGTGTCAGAACGATGTTCCATACGAGGTGGCGGGTGAAAAGGCCCCACATGTTCGTAACGAAGATGGCTGCCGTAAGAATCAGTATGCCGATGGAGACGGGTCGGTTCGGCTTTTCCGTCTCTTTGCCCGGCGTTCGTTGCATTGCGGCGAAGATTGCGTCTCCGGCGATTGTTCCCGGTATGATGATGCACAGGTATTTCAGGTAGTCGAATCTGAAGAGCCATGGTACGGGCGTCATATCCCACAAAGCCTGCGTCCATGAACCTTCGACCCCGGCTCCTGTCCTGAGTGCGACGAGCAGGACAAGTATGGCCAGCCGTGCTCGAATGTCGTTGCGGGTAAAGAGCCATGTAAGGCTGCCGAAGAGCGCCATGTTGGCCAGGATCAGAATAATTATGTCGCTGCGGTAGACAGATACCGGTGCATGCCAGATAAGACGCGCGGCTGCCATGAGCGCCACTGCTGTTGCGATTCCTGTGAAACAGACGATGCGGTTTGCATTGGCCGAAAGCCGCTCGAATCGCATGAACATGGCGCAGAAACAGCCCCAACCGACAATCTGAAGAAGCGCTGCACCCCAGCCCGGAAGGTCCGGAATACCGCTGAAGCGCATGTTGGCCAAGGCTATTGCAAAGAATGAGAGAAGGGCCCAACGGCGAATTATTCCAGGAACCGGTTTTGCGGCCGGGGCCCTCGTATCGAGCCGTTTGCGCATTGCAAGCGGAAACGCCGCCCCCATTGCGAACAGGAAGAACGGGAATACAAGATCAACCCATGTTATGCCTGCAACCGAAGGGTCGAACACGAAATTCGGAGGCGGGACCTGGGCATGGAACAGCCAGGCCGGAAGGTCGGCGTGCCGCAGAATCTGTCCGGAGAGGACCATGCCTATGATGGCAAGTCCCCGCAATACATCTATCTCGTAGGCCCTGTTCTTCATGTCGGTAGTGTTATGTTATGGCCTGCGGCTCAAAAGAGCCGCAGGCCTGTTGCGTTCTTACGATTCCTTAGTGCATCTTACATTCTCACCGTACGAACGGTACATTGCATAACTGCTGCCCATGTATGTTCCCTGATGGTAGTAGAAACAACTGGCATTGTATCCGCAGTTTATCGTCGTACGGATCCAAATTGCACCAACACCGTTCAGACCTACATATCCCAATTTCCCGGCATCGGCATCACCCCAGCGTGTGCCGCTCAAAGGCCACCAGAACTTTTCGCCTTTCTCGGTCGTGTGGGTCCTGCCTCCGTTGACCGGATCGTCATCTACGTTCCAGTATCCGCAACCTTCCCAAGCCCCGTCGTATGCTACGCGGTAACCGGCCGGACAAGGGTCGTAGTCTGTCTTGTTGTCGGTATTTTCTTCACTCCAAAGATAATCATTTCTTTCTGCTATCCAATCGCAACCGTCCTCAGATTTGTCTGTCCATATGAATGTCGTGGGATTCTGCACAGTATAATCAACCGTTGCAGATATCTCTTCCTTTTTCACTGCCTTCCATTCAAGCGGAATAGACGGGTTGAATACCGTATTGGCATTGGCCTCTGAAAAGACTTCCGAATCTTCGTTCTTGTCTCCTCCGAAGAATGGATCCTTGCGTCCCCACTGGTATTTGAGGCCGTAGGTAAGTACAGCGTTTTCGGGATCTGCACTCATGGCTCCAAGATTCCTGTCCATGAATATGGCGCCGTTGTCGAGTGTCTGCGTGGCAGGTTGTTCCGTTAACCACAGATGCCAGCTCCATACAACATTGCCATCTTTGTCGAAGGCTCCGAGTACCACATTCCCCTTGCCTGATTTTGCCGAAAACGAGATATATCCGTTGTCATACCTGACGTTTTCTACGAGCCCATCTGCATACACATCATTTGTAGACCATATCCAGTCTGCAGAAACGATGCCTTCGGGAGTCGTGCCGCTGGTTAGTTTTGTCTCGAAATAGTATTCGCCTGCTGACGAAACAATGAAACAGTTGGCGTAAGAAGCGTTGTCTGTGAGGTTGATGCCTTTGCGTGTAGATGACGATGTTTTGTCTCCGTCACTTTTTGTACATGAATACAAGTGGATTGCTGCGCATATTAGCGTTGCAACCATTAATATTTTTCGTGTCATGAGTCTTCTCATTTACTCGATCGGCATGTCATCTATTGTTCCGTCGAATGTTCCGACGAAATTACCGCCTTCGTTGTTAAGTTCTACGTTGAGTTTGAGCGAATACGCGTTGTCGACGATTTTTACTTCAAGAGTACCCGACACGAACTTGTACTGGTCGTTGTCCTTTTGCAGATAGCTGTATTCGGAGTTCATGGCTCGGTCTTCCGTACCCTCCGAAACCGTATATGTACCTTCGGTCAAATAGCCCGTTCCAGCGTATGCATCGTCATAGAGGTCCAACGATATCTCGTAATCTATTCCCGAGTCCTCACCGCGCAGTGTAAGTCCGATATTGCGTGTTTCGTAAACCTTGGCTGTTCCGCGGTCGAGAACAACGGCTGGAGCCTCGGCTGTTGTTACTTCCTGCTGTGCTATTCCGGTTTGCCCATCGGTTGATGATACGGCAGCCATTACTAAATATTTGGTTGCTGATTTAAGTCCGTCGACAGAAATCGTAGATGCCTTGTCAGGATCGGTAGCATTGCCGTTCGCAAGAATATCGCTCTCCGAAGGAACCGTTTCCGTCGATTCGATAACTACATATGAACACTTCTCGGCATTCGTCGGCGTAATGGTGAATTCGATAGACGCAGATGTCGTCTTTTCGTTGTCGATGGAAATAGTGACGGTTGGTGTAGAAGGCGTTTTTTCAGATTCTTTTTCCGTGCAACCGGCCAATCCGGCTACCATGCTCGCAACTGACAAAATAAATGCAATTCTCTTCATAGAATATAAGGTTAGAAAATGATTAATAATATG
>DXGW01000185.1 GCA_019113665.1 Candidatus Alistipes excrementipullorum | reverse complement strand
CCGTATGCCGGATTCGACTCTGCCTTGAAAATAATCTCGTATGCCTTCTGAGCGATATCGTAACGCGGAATATCGTAGCTTACGGAAGCCAGTTGAGAATAGAAGTTTATGATATTGGCAATCTGAGTCTTGATCTTCGGATCCTGCTTGGGATCGAGCTCGTGAGCCTTCTCCAAAGCCTTGTGAACCTCATCGATGGCACCCTCCTTGATCTCTACGGTCTGCTCCCAGGCCGAAACCTTGCCGTCCTTGAAATAGACCTTGAACATGGGATACTCCCAAACCGTATCACCGGCCTTAGTCGGCTCACCGCACGCGATCTTGAGCATCGCCGGATCGAGGCTAACGAACAACGATTCAGTCGGTTTCTGAATGCTCTCGAAATAGACCTTGGCACGATTAAGCCATGTAGCAGCCTTCGCGCTCTTCTTTACGTCCTGAATTTCAGTGTCGCTCTTTGTAAGTTTTGCACGCAAGGCCTCCTCGTTTACCTTCTGAGCATTTGCTGCAGGTGCAAACAGCAGTACGGCTGCCATTGCCATTAATAATACCCGTTTCATGATTGTTAGTTTTTGGTAAATGGTTATTTGCTTGAAAATTTATTCCTGTTTGTTTTCTCCGTTCTCCTGAGCGGTTCCTTCCGACGGATTGGACTCGACAGCATTCGGCTCCTCATCGTTCTCGTCACTCTTGGGTACTGCCGTTACCGACGCTATCGCATCGCCCTCACGCAGATTGATTATGCGCACGCCCTGCGTAGCTCGTCCGGCCAGACGGATCTGCGATACCGCAGTACGGATCGTAAGACCCGAACGGTTGATTATCATCAGGTCATTGTCATCGGTTACGGCCTGAATCGAAATCAGTTTTCCGGTCTTCTCGGTAACGTTGATCGTCTTGACACCCTTGCCGCCGCGGTTAGTGATACGGTATTCGTCCAGGTCGGTACGCTTGCCGTAACCGTTCTCACTCAATACGAGAACGTCCTGGCCGCTGTCGGGCTCGATGCATATCATGCCGACCACCTCGTCGCCTTCGTCGAGGGAGATACCGCGCACGCCGGCTCCGACCCGGCCTATCGGGCGTACAGTATTCTCATTGAAACGTATGGCCTTACCCTCACGGGCCGCGATCATGACTTCGGCATTGCCGCTCGTCAGCTTCGCCTCGATGAGCTGGTCGCCGTCATGAATGACAATGGCGTTTACACCGTTCTGACGCGGACGCGAATAGGCTTCGAGTTTCGTCTTCTTGATCGTACCGTTCTTGGTACACATCATTATATAATTATTGTCGACGTACTCGGGGTCATTCAGACGCTTGACATTGATATATGCACGGACCTTGTCGTCCGGTTCGATCTGTATGACGTTCTGAATTGCACGGCCCTTCGACGAACGCGTACCTTCGGGTATGTCGTAAACCTTGAGCCAGTAGCATCGGCCCTTCTCCGTAAAGAAGAGCATCGTATTGTGCATCGTTGCAACATAGATATGCTCGATGAAGTCCTCATCGCGCGTAGCGCTGCCCTTTGCTCCGATACCGCCCCTGTTCTGTGTGCGGTATTCGGCCAGCGAAGTACGCTTGATATAACCCATGTGCGAGATGGTGATGACCATGTCGTCATCGGCATAGAAATCCTCGGGATTGAACTCCTCGGAAGCATATACGATCTCCGAACGGCGCTCGTCTCCGTATTTCTCCTTCATGTCGATAAGTTCGTCCTTGACGATCTGCAACTGCTTCTTCTCGTCGGCGAGAACCTCCCTGTAATAATTGATCATACGCTCCAACTCGTCGCGCTCGGCTACGAGTTTGCCATGCTCCAGTCCGGTAAGCGCACGCAGACGCATCTCGACTATGGCCGAAGCCTGAAGGTCGGAGAGCCCGAAACGCTCGATCAACGACGACTTGGCCTCCTCGACGCCTTTGGCCGCACGTATGATGCGGATAACCTCGTCGATATTGTCCTGTGCGATAAGCAGACCCAGCACGATGTGCATACGCTCCTCTGCCTTGCGCAGATCAAAACGCGTACGCCTTACGACAACATCGTGACGGTGGTCGATGAAGTGCCGGATAAGGTCCTTGAGATTGAGCAGCTGAGGACGGCCGTTCACCAGTGCAATGTTGTTCACCGCAAACGATGTCTGCAGCGGAGTGTTCTTGAACAGCGTATTGAGCACCACGCTCGCAACAGCGTCCTGCTTGAGGATTATCACGATACGCATACCGCTGCGGTCGCTCTCGTCGTTGATGTAGGAGATGCCCTCGATCTTCTTTTCGTTGATCAGGTCGGCTATCTTCTTGATCATCTCGGCCTTGTTGACCATGTACGGTATCTCGGTAACGACTATGCAGGCACGTCCGCTCGGCGTATGCTCGATTTCGGTCCTGGCCCTCATCATCACGCGGCCACGGCCCGTAAGCAGCGCCTCGCGCACACCTTCATATCCGTATATTATACCTCCGGTCGGGAAGTCGGGGCCCTTCACGAAGTGCAGAAGGTCCTCGCACGGGATATCGGGATTGTCCACATAGGCACAGCAGGCGTCCACAACCTCACCGAGATTGTGCGGAGCCATGTTGGTGGCCATACCGACTGCGATACCGCTCGTTCCGTTAACCAGCAGCAACGGGATCTTGGTCGGGAGGACGGTAGGTTCGGGAATCGTATCATCGAAATTGAGAGTCCAGTCGACGGTCTCCTTGTCGATGTCGGCCATAACCTCATCGGTTATCTTCTTCATGCGCGCCTCGGTGTAACGCATGGCAGCCGGCGAGTCACCGTCCATGGAGCCGAAGTTACCCTGGCCTTCGACCAGCGGATAACGCATGCTCCACTCCTGGGCCAGTCGCACCATGGCATAGTATACCGAGCTATCTCCATGCGGGTGGAACTTACCGAGAACGTCACCTACAATACGCGCCGACTTTCTCGTCGGCTTGTCGGAATAGAGATTCAACTCGGCGCTCATGTCGTACAAAATACGACGATGAACGGGTTTCAATCCATCACGGACATCGGGCAACGCTCGGGATACGATGACCGACATCGAGTAGTCGATATAAGCAGACTTCATCTGCTCCTCGATGTTCACCGTAACCACGCGGCCTATCAAACCCGCATTTTTCTCTTCTTCTGTAAGCATTGTCTAATTTAAGTTCTGAATTATATTTCTTTTCAATTTCAATCCTGTCGTCGCATCGTTTCCACACGACTTTTACAATAGACAAAAATAGTGTTTATTTGCGAAATAAACAATTGCAGTCTTCTTTTTCGAAGGCTTAAAAATTTTTTATTTCCGAATTCCGCCATTTCGGGCACTTTTCAAGCGATTTGACGGCATGAAAAAGCGTTGCCGACTACCTGTCGGACATGCGAAGAGACTCGCTCAAGTCAAATTCGATAAAAAACACTATATTTACGGCAAGTTAAACATTAAATTTTGGACAATGATACCTCTTTTAGCTCAAACCGAAGCGGTCGATGTCGAGAAACTGATAGTACCTGACAGCGTACAGAAAGCCCAACTGGCAAACACGATCGAAAAGGTCGTGAACACCGACTATCACGAATTCTTCGTCAATCTGGCCAACGAGGCCGTATGGGTCGCAATCAAAATCGCCGGAGCGCTTCTGATATGGTTCGTCGGACGTTGGATCATACGGCGTATTACGGCCCTGCTCGACGCCGCCTTCAACCGCCGCAACGTCGAAGCATCGCTCAGGCTGTTCCTCCACAACATGGCCAAGGTCATAATGACACTGCTGCTGATCCTGACCGTAGTACAGATGCTCGGCGTGAACGTAACCTCGATCGTGGCTCTGTTCGCTTCGGCCACACTGGCCATAGGTATGGCACTGAGCGGCACGATGCAGAATTTTGCAGGCGGAGTGATGATACTGCTGCTGAAGCCCTATCGTGTAGGCGACTACATTTCGGCACAGGGACAGTCCGGAACCGTCAAGTCAATCATGTTGTTCTCGACGCAGATCCTGACCACCGACAACCAGACGATATACATACCCAACAGCTCCATATCGTCGGCGATAATCGACAACTACTCGGCCGCCGAAACCCGGCGCGTGGAGATCACCGTCGGCATTTCATACGGGGACGACGTAGATGTAGCCCGTGAGGCCATAATGGCACTCGCCACTGCAGACAGCCGCGTACTTGCCGACCCCGCCCCGGTTGTCTATGTCAAGGAACTGGCCGACAGTTCGGTAAACCTCTCTGCGCGAATGTGGGTTAAAAACGAAGAGTACTGGAATGTCTTCTTCGACATGAACGAGAAAATATACAAGACATTACCGCAGAAAGGTGTAAACTTCCCGTTCCCGCAGATGGACGTGCACTTGAAAAAGGACTAACCCGACACACGAACAAAAAGCATACGAAAGAGCGCCTCGCAACCTC
>DXGW01000016.1 GCA_019113665.1 Candidatus Alistipes excrementipullorum | reverse complement strand
ACCAAATATGCTTTCGGCATAGGCCTCTATACTCAGGACGGTATGGTTCCGAACTCCGGATTCAAGAAGTTGTCGGGACGTCTGAACATCGACCAGAAGATTACGCGCACGTTGTCGATGGGAGCCAACCTCTCGTATTCGCGTGCATGGAAGGAGACGGCCGACGGATCGTTCAATCTCTTCGTGACGATGCCGCCGCTGGCCAAGGTTTACGAGGACGACGGCGTGACGCTGCGCAAGGACGTGACCGAGGCCGGAGAGTCGCACTACAACCCCCTGTGGAACATCAACAATGCGGAGAACCGCTCGAAGACCGACCGGTTCATCATCAACCTCTTCGCCGACTGGAAGATATACAAGGACCTTTCGTACCGCCTCAATGCGAGCATGAACGCCCGCAATGTCGAAAGCAACTCCTATCTGGGTCTGGACCACACGACCGGTCAGAGTACGCAGGGCAAGGCTACCACTACTGGAAGTTCGAATTTCGACTACCTGCTCGAGAATATTCTCAACTACAGGAAGGATCTCGGCCGCGGTCACCGTATCGACGCCACGTTGATGCAGAGTATCAACGTCATAACATGGAAGTCGCTGGGGGTCAACGGCACTGGCTTCGCCAACGATGACCTCTCGTACAATGCCATAGGTTCGGCCCTGGAGTACGGCGTTCCGACCTACCAGTTGTCCGAACGCCGCATGGTGTCGTTCCTCGGCCGTGTACGTTACAATTACAAGGACCGTTATCTATTCACTGCGGCTCTGCGTATCGATGGTTCGTCGGTCTTCGGCCGCAACAACAAGTTCGGTTATTTCCCATCGGCGTCGTTTGCATGGCGTGCCAGCGAGGAGTCTTTCCTCAAGGACGTACGCTGGCTCTCGAACCTCAAGCTGCGCCTTTCGTGGGGCCAGGTCGGCAACCAGGGCGTATCGCCCTACACGACGCTGGGCCTTACCGAGAAGTACATGACCGAATTCGGCAACGTGACTTCGGTGGGTTATCTGCCCGACACGACGCTTCCCAACCCCAACCTCAAGTGGGAGACCTCGACTTCGACCAATATCGGTCTCGACTTCGGCTTCTTCGACGGCCGTCTGGGCGGCAGCATCGAACTCTACAATACGCTGACTTCAGACCTTCTGATCTACAAGTCGCTCAGCCAGTCCACGGGTTATGTCAACCAGCTGGTCAACCTGGGCAAGGTCCGCAACCGCGGCGTCGAGATGACCCTCAATACCGTACCTTTGAAGATCCGCGACTTCCAGTGGAACATCGACCTGACGTTTGCCAAGAACGACAACCGCATTCTCAAGATCGACGGTTCGCTCGACGAGAACGGCAACCCGGCCAATGACGTGAACAACAGATGGTTCATCGGCCAGCCCATGAATGTTTACTACGACTATGAGTTTGACGGCATATGGCAGATCGGCGATGACATTTCTGGTTCGCACATGCCCGACGCCACGCCCGGAAGCATCAAGATCAAGGATACCGACGGTGACCACACCATTACTGACAACGACCGCGTGATCATGAAGCGCGATCCCGACTGGGTAGGCTCCATATCGACGAGTTTCTTCTACAAGGGCTTCGACCTGTCTGCCGAACTTTACATCTCGATGGGCGGTACGATGTACAATCCCTATCTGACGTCGTTCTCGCAGGGTGGCGACATGACCGGCAAGCGTAACGGCATACGCCGCAACTACTGGACCGTCAACAACCCGTCGAACGAGGCTCCGGCCCCCAACATGGTCCAGGCTCCGGCCTATATTACCGCATTGGGCTATCAGGACGCTTCGTATCTGCGTCTGCGCAACGTGCAGTTCGGCTATACCTTCCCCAAGAAGATTGCGAGCAAGATAGCCATGCAGCAGTTGCGGCTTTACGTGACCTTCACCAACCTGTGGACCGATACCGAGGTTCTGGGTTATGGTCCCGAACTTACCCCCGGCGATTATCCCGAACCCCGTACCATGCTGTTCGGTGTGAATATAACATTCTAAAAAGTCAGTCGATATGAAAAAATACATAGCAATAGTTTTGTCTCTTGCGACAATGATGAGCTCGTGCTCCGATTTTCTTGCCGAGGAGAACAAGACGCAGTATTCGGTCGATTACATCTACGGCTCGACCGAAGGATTGAAACTTGCCGTCACGGCCCTGTATGCGTTGCAGCGCACGTATGCGGGAGACAACAGCGGCAACGAAAGCCCCACGATGTGGGCATTGGAGCGTGGCACCGACATCGTTGCGACCTGCGGCGGCACGGGTAACTTCTACGGCATATACGATCCCAACTATCTCAAGCCGTCGGCTTCGCAGGTAGGCCATATGTGGAAGGTTATGTATCAGATCATCGGCCGCTGCAACGAGATCATCGATGCCGGCAGCAGGCTTGAGGATACCGATGAACTGCGGGCCGTGCTTGCCGAGGCCAAATGCTTCAGGGCGCAGTCCTATTTCCTGCTTTACAGGACCTATGACCGTATCTGGCTGAATACCGAGCCGGTGACATACGAGAATGTCGACACGCCGCGCACGTACCGTCCCGCCACGTCGGAGGAGGTCTTCAAACTGCTGTACGAGGACCTGGACTTTGCCATCAACAACCTCGACTGGACCGCCGATCCGGGCCGTTTCAACAAGGCGGCAGCCTGCCATATCCTGGCCAAGGTGGCCTTGTGGAAGAAGGACTGGCAGACGGCGCTCGACATGGTCGACCTTATCGACACCGAGAGCCCCTACGAACTTCTGCCCAATACGGCCGATGTCTTCAATGCAGCCGACCTGAACCACAGCGAGGCTCTGCTCACGCAGCAGTGGAGTGAGAATCCGGGCGGCAACTTCTCGACGTCCACGCCCAAGGGGCATCAGTTTGCCCTTCTCTTCATTGCGCAGTACCGTACGGCACTCGGCGGAACCGAGGAGGAGGCCTGCTCGGACGAGAACTGGGGCTATACCTACGGACGACTGCTTCCCAATCCCTATCTGCTGTCGCTCTACGACGCCGGGAAGGATACGCGCTATACCGACTGGTACATACACCGCTACCGCAATACGCGCAATGTCGATGTCAAGTACAACGACGTGACCGTACACCCGGGCGAATACCTGCCCGCACATACGGGCGGCAGCGGCGACCCGCGCTATACGTTCCCCGGCTGCACCAAGTGGGGTGACATCTGGACCAAGGAGGCATCGGACAAGCGCAGCTACAAGGACTTCATCGTCTACCGTCTGGCCGACACGTACATAGCCGGAGCCGAGGCTGCCATGCGTCTGGGCGACGCTACCAAGGCACGCTACTATTATAACAAGACGTGGATGCGTGCGGGCAACGACGAGTTTACGGGAACCGTGACGCTCAAGCTCATCATCGACGAGGAGGCGCGCGAGCTTGCGTTCGAGAACGACCGCTGGTATTTCCTCAAGCGTCTGGGCATACTCATCGACCAGGTGAAGAACTATGCGGGCAACCCGGCATATCCGGCATCGTTGAACGGCCGCACCAATCTTCCGGCCAACCCGCACTTCGTACGCTGGCCGATCCCCGAAGCCGAGATCATCAACATGGGGGCCGAGAACTTCCCGCAGAATGTAGGTTATTAACACATAAACAAATACTTGATTAGATTGATGAAACGGATAATTCTGATATTCACGTTTGTATCTCTGTTTTGCATACCTGTCTTCGGGGCCCGTCCCCGTCAGTGCGACGTCTGTGTCTACGGTGAGAGCGCTTCGGGCGTGATGGCCGCCATACAGGCTGCGCGCATGGGCAAGAGCACGGTTCTCGTCTCGAAGAACTCGCATGTAGGCGGCCTGGCCACTTCGGGCCTTACGGCTACGGACATCAACCGCCATACGATCATAGGCGGTCTGGCCGAGGAGTTCTACCGCCGCATATACGATTATTACCTTGCCGATTCGGTGTGGCGCAACCAGACGCGCGACGAGTTTATGGTTTCGACCCGCAAGCGCACCTTCTCGGGCAAGAGCGATGCACGCCGCATGCAGTGGGTCTACGAGTCGGGTGTCGGCGAGCGCATCATGAAACAGATGCTTGCCGAGGCCGGTGTCGAGGTCATCTACGGTGCGCGTCTCGACCTGAAGAAGGGTGTCGTGAAGAGCGGTTCCGACATACGCCGCATAGTCTTCGAGGACGGCAGCAGCGTGGCGGCCGGAATGTTCATCGACGCCTCGTATGAGGGAGACCTGATGGCATTGGCCGGAGTGTCGTACATCGTCGGCCGCGAGTCGAAGTGGCAGTACAACGAAACACTTGCCGGCATACGCCTCGACGGAGAGGTCGAGATGTCGCCCTATGCCGACAGGGAGGGCGGACGACTGCTTCCCTATATCGATGCCGGACTGTGGGGCGAGGAGGGCGATGCCGACGGCCGCACCCAGACGTACTGCTACCGTCTGACGCTTACCGACGACCCGACGAACATGGTTCCGATCGAGCGTCCCGAGAACTACGACCCCGAACTTTACGAGGTCGTTCTCGCCCGCAAGATCATAGGCAAGCCCGACGTGCAGCTCAAGAACATCATAACCTTTACGCCGATGCCCAACCGCAAGACCGACACCAACCATCTCGACTTCGTGGGTGCGAGCTACGGCTATCCCGAAGGCGACTATGCCGAGCGTGAGCGCATCGAGCGCGCACACAAGGAGTATGCTCTCGGCATGCTGTGGTTCCTGGGCAACGACCCGCGTGTTCCGGAGCACCTGCGTACAGAGATGAAGCGTTGGGGCCTTGCTGCCGACGAGTTTGCCGACAGCGGACACTTCCCGTACCAGATCTACGTGCGTGAGGCGCGCCGCATGGTCGGCCAGGAGGTGATGACCGAGCACAACGTGCGCAGGGATTTCCGTGTCGAGGCTCGTTACCCGGTGGGTGTGGGTTCGTACATGCTCGACTGCCACTACGTGTCGCACGTGGCCGGTGACGACGGCAAGGTGCACATCGAGGGCAATATCTTCACCTCGACGCGCCCGTATCCCATCAGCTACTACTCGCTCGTGCCCAAGGCCGGTGAGTGCGGCAACCTGCTTGTTCCCGTCTGCCTGTCGGCTTCGCACGTGGCCTACGCCTCGATCCGCATGGAGCCCACCTACATGGTGCTCGGCCAGTCGGCAGCGGCAGCGGCGGTGCTTGCCCTCGATTCGGGCTGCACGGTACAGCAGATAGATTACGGCAAACTTAAAACCATATTGACCGAGGCCGGACAGATACTTACCCCGGCCGAAAGTCGGACCAAATAACCAATTACAGCCATGAAAATATCGCATATAACCATATCGCTTGCGGCGCTGCTCATGTTTGCGGCCTGCAGCAAGGAGCGTGAGACGATCATACCTCCCGGATCCGATCCCAACTCTCCGACAAAATTCGAGATTTCGCAGGACACCGACGGCCGCTGGCGCCTGCTCAAGGAGGGTGAGGAGTTCTATATCAACGGAGCGGCGGCCAACCGCTGGTACAGCCGCGTGCGCGAGTTCGGCGGCAACGTCTTCCGTACATACGGTACGACCGACGACACGACCCCGTCGATTCTGAGTGAAGCCTACCGCAACGGCCTTTACGTCAACATGGGTCTGCCCATTGCCCGCGAGCGTGACGGTTTCGATTACGACGATGCGGAGAAGGTTGCCGAGCAGTTCGAGAAGGTTCGCGACATCGTTCGCCGTTACCGCAACCACCCGGCCGTGATGTGCTGGTCGATAGGTAACGAGATCGAGTCGATGTACACCAAGAAGGAGCAGTTGTGGAAGGCCGTCAACGACATTGCGGCCATGATCCACGAGGAGGACCCCAACCACCCGACGACGGTGGCTCTGGCCGGCGCCAACACCGCCAACATCGAGCTTATCATCAAGCATGCGCCCGAAATCGACATTCTGTCGGTGAACTCGTACTATCCCTCGACGGCCAACGTGGGCAAGAACATGGAGACTGCGGGCTGGGACAAACCCTACATGGTCACCGAGTTCGGGCCCCGCGGTACGTGGACCGTATCGGCGTCGTCCGAGCCCATGAAGCTGCCATGGGGAGCACTTGTCGAGCAGACCAGTACGCAGAAGGCCGAGATCTATGCCGAGATCATGCGTGACAACATACTTCCCGACCGTGCGAACGGCTGTATCGGTTCGTTCGTCTTCGTCTGGGGTTACCAGAACCACGGCGAGGTGCTGACCTGGTACGGTCTCTTCGACAAGGAGGGCAACTCGTTCGGGTCGGTCGACGAGATGACCTATTACTGGACGGGCAAGCGACCCGAGAAGCTCGCACCGCGCATCGAGGACCGTTCGGCGATGACCATGAACGGCAAGATAGCCGACGATGCCATCATTGTCGGGGTATCGTCGCAGAATACGGCTTCGGTTACGGCCACTTCCCCTTCGGGTGCGGCACTGTCGTACAAGTGGCTGATCTATCTCGAGGGATCGGCCGCATCCGACGGCAGCCTTCCCGACGGAATTTCGGGCCTCATCGAGGACAATACCAAGAGCGACATAAAATTCACGGCTCCGGACGCTGCCGGCAACTACCGTCTGGTGGTTTTCGTCACCGACACAGCCAACCGCAAGGTTGCCTCGGCCGTGATACCTTTCAAGGTTGAATAATGTTAAAAATGGCTATGATATGAAGAATTATATAGTATATGCATTGATTTTCGCGTTGTCGCTGCCGCTATTCCAGTCGTGCAGCAAGGACGACGACGGGGCGGGTTCGGGCCCGGCGCATGACCGCATAACCTTTGCGCTCACGTCGGAGGCGCCGGTTGCCGAGTATCCGGGTACGCAGGTAAGTTATACCTTTACGGTGGAGTATCCCGCGGGTTTGTCGCAGGTGGTTGCTACTCTCGACGGCAAGGAGATCGAGAATTCGAAGCAGGTCTACGAGGACGCGCCCGTTTCGGCGACATACGAGTTCCGTTACACGCTTCTTGCCTCGCAGTCGGGCCAGACTGTCGATTTCGTCTTCACGGCCACGGGAGCCGACGGTTATGAGGGCAGCATCGACTATCCGGTCTATGTCTACGCATCGCAGGCCGATGTCGACATCGTGCTTCCGGACGATGCCCCGACGGAGGTCGACATAGAGGCCCAGCCGAAACTCGCATTCGACGTGAACATATCGGCAGCGGCGGGCCTCATGAAGATACGCACGCTCAAGAACGGCGAGGCTATCGAGTCGTTGACCAAGACCGAGGGCTTCACCTCTTCCAAGACCGATGTCTATGCCTTCGAGTATGAACCGACGGCCGGTGATGTCGGCCAGACCGTGACGTTCACCTTCGAGGTTACCGACAACGACGGCAACCTGGTTACGGCTGACTATGCTGTCAATTTCATACGTGCGGCCTCGACCGAACTCGACGAGTATTACGGCGTCAATGTCGGTCTGAACCGTTGCACTTCGTACGGACCGTTCCTCGATGTCGACGCCTGCCAGGTCTACACCGTGGCCGACGGATACGAGAAGTGTGCCGACATAGACATAGTTCTCTTCTGGAGCGGTAACGCCTCGACTATCGGTATGGCAGTCTGCGGAGCCAATACGACCAATGCCTCGACCATCTACAATGCCACGACCGTCACGGCCATGGGCGGTGTAGCCGACGGTGCCGAGAGCGACGTCATAACCAACTGGCCCGTACGTAACGCCACGCTCTTCAAGAAGACGACTATGACCGTCGACGAGTATGCGTCGATCTATACGCGTGAGGAGCTTGCCGCCGCCTACGAGAACTGCACCGAGGCCGAGTCGGGACTTGCCAACAAGCTCAAGGCCGACCGTGTCGTGGTGTTCAAGACTGCGGCCGGGCGATACGGTATCATGAAGGTCGTATCGTCGGGAACGAGCAACAAGGACAATGCCGTGTTTGACTATAAGATCGAGAAGCAGCAATGAGACGGACGGCAGCGATAATATTTGCCGTTCTGCTGCTGGCGGGTTGCAGCCGTAGCCGCACGTATGACGTGTGTGTCTACGGCGGCACCTCTGCCGGTGTGGTTGCGGCCTATTCGGCCGCGCAATGCGGCAAGAGCGTCGTGCTGATCGAGCCTACGAAGCATATCGGCGGCATGACTACGGGCGGACTCGGCTTTACCGACATAGGTAACAAACAGGTGATCAAGGGCGTTGCCAAGGAGTTCTACCGCAAGGTGGGGCAGCACTACGGACGCCTCGAACAGTGGATATTCGAGCCGTCGGTTGCCGACAGCATCATGCGCTCGTACCTGCGGCATGAAAACATCACCGTACTTACGGGCCGTCGTATCGTCTCGGCTGCGAAGGAGGGTACGCGCATAGCTTCCATCGTCGTGGAGACCTCGGCCGAGCCCCATTCTGCGATGACGGTCGGTGCCGACTACTTCATCGACTGTTCATACGAGGGTGACCTGATGGCCCGGGCCGGCGTAAGCTATGTCGTGGGCCGCGAGTCGAACGACACCTACGGCGAGACTTACAATGGCGTCGAACTGATGACGCGCCACCAGTTCCCCGACGGCATCGACCCCTACCGTATCGAGGGCGACCCGTCGAGCGGGCTTCTGTGGGGCATATCCGATGCCGGGGTTGCGCCGAACGGCACGGGCGACGAGATGGTGCAGGCCTACAATTACCGTATATGCCTCACCTCCGACCCCGACAACATGATCCCCATAACGCGTCCCGAAGGATACGATTCGACGCGTTACGAACTGTTGCTGCGCCTTATCGAGGCCCAGCCCGACAAGCGCATGCTCAACGACTACTTCATCTGGAGCCGCATGCCGAACGATAAGACCGACATCAACAACCGCGGCGGCTTCTCGACCGACATGATAGGCATGAACCACACCTATCCCGAAGCGTCGTACGACGAACGCGACAGCATCATTGCCGCGCACACGCTCTATACGAAGGGACTTTTGTGGTTCCTGGGCAATGATCCGCGCGTCCCCGAGATCATGCGCAGGCGCATGGGGCTGTGGGGCTATCCCAAGGACGAGTACACGGCTTTCGGAAACTGGACGCCGCAACTCTATGTCCGTGAGGCGCGGCGCATGGTAGGCGAGTATGTCGCCACCCAGGCCGATTGCGAGGGGCGTGCGGTCGTAAACGACGGCATAGCCATGGCTGCCTACCAGATGGATTCGCACAACTGCCAGCGCATAGTCATAACCAAAAACGGGCGTGACATGGTCAAGAACGAGGGCAATGTCGAGATCGGCGGCGGGCTTCCGTACCCGATTTCGTACCGCTCGATTACTCCCAAACGCTCGGAGTGCACCAATCTGCTTGTCCCGGTATGCCTTTCGGCGAGCCACATAGCCTACGGCTCCATACGTATGGAACCGGTCTTCATGGTTCTCGGACAGGTTGCGGCCGTAGCCGTGGCCGAAGCCATGGACAACGGAGACTGTGACGTACAGCAGGTCGACAGCCGCCGCATATGCGCTGCCATCGATGTCGATCCATATCTCGACGGGTCGCAGCCCGACATTCTCGTGGACGATGCCGATGCGGGCGTTGAGGCGGAAGCCGGTTGGGAGCGCGTCGGCCGCAGCGGCGGTTACGGACTTTCGTACCTCGAGGTTCCGGCCGGTGCGGGACTTTGCAACGTGCGCTATACGGTTGGGTCCATGCCCTCGTCGGGCGACTATGCCGTCTATGCCTACCAGAATGTCGACAAGCGCCTCGCTGCGCAGACGGCAGTCAGGGTATGCACCGGCGAGGAGTGCCACGATGTTGTCATCGACCGCAGCCGCATGGACGTGCTGGGCCAGACTTCGGGCGAGTGGGTGCCGCTGGGCACATACCGTTTCGAGAAGGGTATGCCCGGTGCCGTCGAGTTCGACAATTCGCTTGCGGCAGGGGCTGCGACACGCGCCGACGCCGTACTGTTTGTAAAATGCAACTGAAACATTTCCACATGAAAAGACTTGTAACATTTATCCTGCTTTTCGTCCCGTTGTTCGTGTTCGGCGGTGAGGACGAGCGCATCGAAGCCATATTGTCGCGCATGTCGTTCGAAGACAAGGTCGGACAGCTCAACCAGCTGGACGGGCGCGGCGATATCGAGAAACTCAAGAAGGAGATACGTGCCGGACGTCTGGGGTCGGTCATGAACATCGTCGACCCGGCGGTTCTCGACGAACTGCAGCGCATAGCCGTCGAGGAGAGCCCTGCGGGCATTCCGCTGCTTTTCGCACGTGACGTGGTACATGGCTTCAAGACCGTGCTGCCCATACCTCTCGGCCAGGCGGCGTCGTTCGACGAGGAGCTTGTCGAGCGCGCAGCCCGCAATACGGCTGCCGAGGCCACAGAATGCGGCATACGCTGGGCCTTCGCCCCGATGATGGACATCGCACGCGACCCGCGTTGGGGACGCATTGCCGAGGGTTTCGGTGAGGATACCTACCTCGCCGGCCGGCTTGCCGCGGCCGTCGTGCGCGGATATCAGGGCGAGTCGCTCTCCGACCCGATGTCGATGGCCGCGTGCGCCAAACATTTCGTCGGCTACGGTGCAGCCGAGGGAGGACGCGATTACAATACCACCTACATACCCGAACGCCAGCTGCGCGACACCTATTTCCCGCCGTTCAGGGCGGCGGTCGAGGCCGGCTGCGCATCGGTCATGTCGTCGTTCAACGACAATGACGGAGTACCGGCTACGGGCAACCGCTGGCTGCTGACCGATGTCCTGCGCGGCGAATGGGGTTTCGACGGCGTGGTGGTTTCGGACTGGGGCTCGGTTGCGGGCCTTGTCCCGCACGGTGCTGCGGCCGACAAGCGCGAGGCCGCGAAGAAGTGTATCACGGCCGGAACGGACATGGACATGTCGTCGAGGTCGTACCTGCTCAACCTGCGCTCGCTCGTCGACAGCGGTGAGGTCCCCATGGAGGTCGTGGACGAGGCCGTCCGCCGCGTATTGCGGCTGAAGATGCGCCTCGGACTCTTCGACAATCCCTATACGCGCAAGGCTGCGACGAGCGTCCTCTATTCCGAACCGGTACTCGACGATGCCTGCACACTGGCTCAGGAGGCTACCGTGATGCTCAAGAACGAGGGTGTACTGCCCTTGACGGGCGTGCGCCGCATACTTGTGACCGGGCCTATGGCCGATGCTCCGTACGACCAGCTGGGAACGTGGACGCTCGACGGTGACAAGACACATACGCTGACGCCGATAACCGCATTGCGCGAACTCTGCGGCGACGATGTCGAGATATTGTACGAACCGGCGCTGACGCATTGCCGTGACAACAGTACGGCGCGTTTCGGCCGTCTCAGGTCGCTGGCCCGCAAGGCCGACGTGGTTCTCGCCTTCGTGGGCGAGGAGCAGATCATGTCGGGCGAGGCTCATTCGCTTGCCGACCTGACGCTGCAGGGGGCTCAGAGCGAGATGCTCGAAGTGCTGGCCGACTGCGGCCGTCCTCTCGTGACGGTGTTCATGGCCGGACGCCCGCTCATCATCGGCCGCGAGGCGGAGATCTCCGATGCGCTGCTTTACGCATGGCACCCCGGAACCATGGGCGGTAAGGCCATAGCCGAGATCGTCATTGGCCGGGCCAACCCTTCGGGCAAGCTGCCTGTGACATTCCCGCGCTGCGTCGGACAGATACCCATGTACTACAACCACAAGCATACGAGCCACATCGCCCGCGGCACCGAGGGCAATCTCGACGATATTCCGCGCGAGGCCGTGCAGTCGGTCATGGGACACACGTCGTCGTACCTCGACGTACCGCCCACGCCGCTCTTCCCGTTCGGATTCGGGCTTTCGTACACGACATTCGTCCTTTCGGGACTGGAACTCTCCGATACGGAGGTGACGGCTGACGGCGTGCTGAAGGTGCGTGTCACGGTCGAAAACAGTGGCAAGGTTGCCGGTACCGAAGTCGTGCAGCTCTATGTCGGACGCAAGTCGGCTTCGGTCACGCGCCCGATGAAGGAGCTCAAGGGCTTCCGCCGCGTGACACTGGCCCCGGCCGAGAAACGCACCGTCGAGTTCGAACTGCCCGTGTCGGAACTGGCCTTCTGCGGTGCAGACATGCGTGTTGCGGTTGAGCCGGGCGCATATACGATTATGGTAGGCACCGACAGCCGTGACGGTCTGAAATCGCGCTTTTCGATAGTAAAATAACCCTGAAACCCGAATGATATGGAGAAAAAGACTTACATTCTGCCGCTCGTCGAATACGGCGACCTGCAGGTTGAAACCGGATTTGCCGTCTCCGACGGTGAAGTGAACACGTCCGACGGCAACCCCTGGACGGACGATACCTATGAAACCGAACTGTGACCCTTAACACTGACCTTATGAGAAAAACTTCATATATGGCGATACTGGCCGCCGTTTCGATGGCCGTATCGGGCGGTTGCGCCAAGGACGACACCGCCGACGCAAACGGACCGGCCACAGGCCGCCGTGTGACTGTCAATCTGGTCAACGCGACCCGTACGACCGTCGAATATCCCGACGGTGACCATACGGCCGCGTCGAAACTCGTCTGGAACGACGGCGACAAGGTGTCGTACTTCATAAGCGAGGACGGCGGGGCCACTTTCGGTACGGCCGTCGAGGCCGAGGTCAATGCCGACGGGACACTGACCGTCGACAATGCCCCGCAGTCTGCATTCCGCATCAAGGTTGTATATCCCAACCAGCGTGCCGGATCGGCCTACTCTGCAGCCGTGGTTTCGGCAACGCAGAACCAGCCCTCGGCCGACCGTTTCAACGGCGCCAACCTTCCGATGGAGGGTGAGGCCGATGTCGATGCCTCTGCCACGTCGGTCGACGTGCCCTATGACGTCAACGGCGCGGTCCTGAGGATCAGGCTTACGGCTTCGGAACACTCTGCCGAGCAGGTGAAGAAGATCGTTATCGGCAATGCCGGCGCCGACATGGTCCCGGGCTCGCGTACCGTGACGCTTACGCTCGGTTCCGCCGCAGCCGCCGACCTCTCGGCCGACAGGTATTTCTATATCGTGACCTCGGCCGGCATATACGACCCGACGATGAAGGTGGTGACCGACGTTGCCGAGTATGAATACGACGGCACCTTCGGCAGCCGCGAGTTCCTCGACGCCAACCTCTACCGCTATGCTCTCGACCTTGACGGCGGCAATGCCGTTCGCAGCAGTTCGACGGCCCTCGACGAGACCGAGACCGCCAACTGTTACCTTGTCCGTGCGGGCGGTGAATACACCTTCAATGCCGACATCGCCGGCAACGGCATCGGGACAGACGGCAACAAGGCCCCGACGCTCATCGATGCCGACGGCACATATGGCGCGGACTGGTTGTGGACGACGGAGAGCGGTGTTGTGCAGCAGGTGCGTTACAATGCCGCATGGAAGCGCATTGCGTTCACCGTGCCCGAGGATATCATTACCGGCAGTGCCGTCATAGCCCTCTACCGTGAGGACGGCGGAGAGAAGGAGATCGTGTGGTCGTGGCACATATGGGTCAACGCCACCGTTGCCGACAACTGCTACGGGGAATCCGAGGGTACGTGGCTCAATGCCAACCTCGGCGCGCGCAACTGCAATCCCGACGATGCCGGTTCATACGGATTCCTCTACCAGTGGGGCCGTAAGGACCCGATTGTCGGTGCAGGTGTAGTCGGAGACAGGGCCGGAGCGCTCGATTCGTCGGCCTTCGACGCTGCAACTACGGCGTCGACGGTTGTCAATACGGCCGTGTTCGGTGCCGACATGAAGTGGAACGTCAATCCGACAGCCATGTCGTCGGCCGAAGCCGTGGCGTATCCCATGTCGCTCTTCTCGGAGCTCTTCACCGACGAGAACGACAACATGTGGATAGGTCCTGCATCGGCATACAAGAAGACCATGCATGACCCCTGTCCGGCGGGTTACCGCATACCCACCAATACCAACATGCTGAAGTGGGCTGCGGTGCTCAATGCACTGGGTACGCCCGCCGAAGATAATGCCGCAGCCACGATGAGCAGCCTGACATACGGCCGTACCTACTCGCCGACGGTCGGCGGGACGACTTTCGAGGACTGGTTCCCATGTGCCGGCGTGCGCCTCAAGACCGGCATCGTGAAGAACATCGGCAAGTTCGGCATGATATGGAATGCCGGCAGCACGAGCTGGCAGTGGTGCGGTACGACCGCTGCAAACGTGAAGATCGCCTCGGCCGGGTCCAACACCCAGCCCCATACAGCGGCATTGTCCGTACGTTGCCGTAAAATGTAGGAGCCATGAAAAGGTCGATACTCTTGCTTCTGTTTCTGTTCCTGCTGTCGTCCGGCGTGAATGCGCAGGTTCGCATTGCCGGCTCTCCGGGTGAGGGCTATGCCCTGACCGTAGACGGGGAGAAGGTCTTCATAAAGGGAACCTGCGGCCGTGTGACGCTCGAAGATACCTTCGGGCGTGCAACGATGGGCGAGGCCGCACGCCGCGGGGCCAATGCCTACCGCACCTATTCGAGCGATTCGACTACCGTAGCGCGGGCCGTTGAGGCGGCCTCGCGCCACGGCATGTACCTCATGATGGGCATATCGCTGCCGAAGAATCCCGCCCGCTACCGCGACGAGGCTTTCAGGCAGAAGATGCGCGAGCAGTGCACCGCTCTGGCCGAACGTTATGCCGATGACCGCAACATAATCGTCTGGGCTCTCGGCAACGAACTCAACATGGGCGAGGGAATCGGTGAAGAGGGCTGGCGTTTCGTCGAGGAGCTTGCGGTCCTGATGAAGGAGCGCGACAGCCGCCACCTGACATGTACGGTGCTGTCGTCCGCACGGGCCGCCGGTTTTGTCGGACGGCTGTGCCCGTCGCTCGATTTCGTCGGCATCAACAGTTATGGCGG
>DXGW01000184.1 GCA_019113665.1 Candidatus Alistipes excrementipullorum | reverse complement strand
GTGATGATGACGTCGATGCATATGGTTGTTGTTTCTCATTCTTCCCTTTCGGTTTCTGCAAATATACGTATTGTGTCCGAAAAAACAAAATTTCAGTCCTTTTTTTCGTTTTGTGCTTCGGAGTGTCTGCTTCCGTCGTGGCATTGATTTTGGACTCCGGGAGGTAAAACATTTACGGATATGGACCCCATACAATATTCGAAATTACGCGAGACGGCCGGATTTGTCGCCATGCTTGCGGGCGTAGCCTTGATAGTTTCGATCTCATATGAGATACTTGCCGGAAACCGGACTCATTTTTCATCGGAATACATGACCATGCAGTTCGTGGTGTGTCTGACCTTTATTGCCGATTTCTTTATCGAGATGTATGCCAATGCCGACCGCCTGCGTTTTTTCCTGCGAAATTTCGTATTCCTGCTGCTGTCCGTCCCGTATCTCAACCTGATAGACTGGAGCGGGATAACACTGCCGCGTACATGGTCCATGTTCATCGGGTTGATTCCTCTGTTGAGAACCTTGCTTGCGGTGTATGTCGTCGTGCGCTGGATCATAGACGACAGCATACGCCGCATGTTTACGGCCTATGCATTTACACTGCTGCTTTTCACATACATTGCCGCACTGGTTTTCTATGATTACGAGATCGGCGTCAATCCCGACCTGCAAGGATTCGGGAATGCCCTTTGGTGGGCTTTCATGAGCATGACCACCGTCGGGGCCGAGATATTCCCCGTTACGACCGTCGGCAAGGTGCTGTCGGCACTGCTGCCTGCATCGGGTATGCTGATGCTGCCGCTGTTCACCGTATACATATCCGATCTTTTCAGGAAGGCGAAAAGAGGTTGACGTCGGACATTATTCGTGTTCGCCATTGCGGGCCTTCAGCAAGTCGCGTATCTCGGTCAGCAGTTGCTCCTCTTTCGAAGGAGCGACTTTCCCGGCTTTTTCCTTGCGGGAAATCCTGTTCATCAGTTTTACTATGAGAAACACGCAGAAGGCTATGATTATGAAATCGATGCATTGCTGCAGGAAAGCCCCGTAGCACCAGTATATCGGTTCTGCCGGTGTTGTGGTGACGGTGTTGTATAGTGTCTCTGCCTTTTCGACTGCATCGGGGTCTACGGCCTCCAGTTTCGATGCTACGGCCTCGGTGACGCTCTCTCCGGCTTTGGAAACTGTGCTGCGTATGGCCGAAAGATCCACTTTCAACTGCGACAGGTCGGTATTGCCTGCAAGTGCGCTGATCGGCGGCAACAAAATGTCGTTGACCAGCGATGATACGAGTTTGCTGAATGCACCGCCGATAATCACTCCGACTGCCAGGTCCATTGCGTTGCCCTTTACGGCGAACTCCTTGAATTCCTTGATAAATCCCATATGAGTTGGTTTTTGTGGTTGTGATGCAATTTTCGGGTCTAAACGAAAAAGCCCGGTAGCAATACCGGGCTTTTTGTCGCAACGGACGGCTCTATTCGATCTCGATAAGCTGCGAGTCGCTCTGCACGCTGTCGCCTACCTTGACGAGCAACTGCTTTACCGTACCTGTATAGTCCGAACTTATGGAGTTCTCCATCTTCATGGCTTCGAGTACGATGACCTCCTGGCCAACCTTGACCTTGTCGCCGACCTTTACCTTGATGTCTATTACACGTCCGGGCAGCGGGGCATTGACCGTATTGCCGGTGATGGGCTGGTGTGCCTCTTCGGCCTTCTCCTGTTCGGCTGCAGCCTTGGGAGCTTCTTTGGCCTTTGCCTCCTCGTATGCCTTCACCTTCTCGTTGGTGAGGAAGGTCTTGGCTACCATCGGGAAGAGCTCGAGCAGCAGAACCTCCTTCTCGTTTGCCGCGAGTTTTACGCCGCCGGCTTCCGGAAGTTCGGGGTTGGGCTGCATCTTGTATTTGGTCGTGTCATACGGAGTCTCCTCGCGTATACCGCAGATCTTGAAGCGGAATTCGGGGTCTATCTTTACGGGTGTATGACCGTATTCACCCTTGACCAGACTTACGAACTGCGAACTCTTGGTCGTGTACATGGGACGGCCGGCCTTCTCGTCGAGGGCGCAGCTTACGGCCTGTGCGCCGACAATCTGCGATGTCGGGGTTACCAACGGGGGCAGACCGGCGGAGAGGCGTACCGACGGAATGAGTTCCATGGCGCGGGGCAGTATCTCCTCGGCCTTGAGCTGCTTGAGCTGTGCAACCATGTTGGAGTACATGCCGCCGGGTATCTCGGCCTTCTTTACCAGCTCGTTGGGGGCGGGGAAGCCGAAGTATGCCTCGATCTTGTGGCATGCTGCGATCAGAGCCTCCTCGTTGTCGGCGCGTGCGGCTTCGATTGCGCGGTCGAATTCGGCATCGATCTCGGCGGGCAGCTTGTCCGTAAGCGGGTTGAAGGGCTTGGGCAGCGGTTTCTCTGCACCGAATACCGACAGTTCGAGTTCCTTGCGTATATCCTTCAGCTGCGTGTTGATCTTGGCTACGGCTTCCATGTTTACGCCGATGTCGATGCCCATCTTCTGGCAGAAGACATATACGAGTTCGATGGCCGGTGCTGCCGTACCTCCAGCGAACCACCAGCAGTTGGTGTCGACGATGTCGGCACCTGCAACGATAGCTGCAAGTACTGATGCCAGGCCATAGCCGGGCGTACAGTGCGTATGGAAATCGACCGGAATGCCGATATTCTTCTTGAGCAGTTTGACCAGACCGCTTACGCGCTTGGGCGGGATAAGTCCTGACATGTCCTTGATGGTGATCATGTCGGCTCCGAGGGCTGCCATCTGCTTGGCCTTGTCGAGGAAGTATTCGTCGGTGAATACCGGCTTGGGATTCTTCTTGCCCGTGAGCTTGCCCCAGAAACTTATTTCGGGATATTTGGGGTCAACGGTGTAGCATACGGCGCAGTCGGCTATGCCGCCGTACTGCTTTACATATTTGATGGTCGACTTGACATTGTCCACGTCGTTCAGTGCGTCGAATATACGCATGATGCCGAGGCCGCTTTCGATGGCGTTGCGGCAGAAACCGTCGATGATCTCGTCGGTGTAGGGCGAATAGCCGAAAAGGTTGCGGCCTCGCGACAGCGCCGTGAGCTTCGAGACGTCCCCTACGGCTTTGTGGATCGTCTCAAGACGGGTCCACGGGTTTTCTCCCAGGTATCGCATTACGGAGTCGGGCACGGCACCGCCCCAGACTTCCATTGCGTAGAATTTGGCGTCCTTGTAGTAGGGCAGACACCGGTCGATTTGTCCTTGTGTCATGCGTGTTGCAAACGATGATTGCTGACCGTCGCGCAGGGTGAGGTCGCGGATTTTCAAATTTTTCATCATACGTTCAATAATTTTCATTGTTATTCCAATAACAAATATATGAAACAAATTTCAATAATTATCTCATTTTACCTCTTTTTTCTATCTTTGTGCAACACAAAATTCGATATTTATGTCATCAGCGGCAGTAATAGCGACTGTCATTGCCTATATAGCAGTACTTTTCGTAATTTCATACATCTCCGGTCGCAAAAGCGACAATGCCGGATTCTTTATCGGCAATCATCGGACGACGTGGTACATGGCGGCATTCGCCATGATCAGCGCGGCGATGTCCGGCGTGACATACATATCCCTTCCGGGGTCGGTTGCGACCGACTCGTTTTCGTACCTGCAGATGGTCATGGGATTCACCGTCGGGCAGATGGTCATAGCCTTCGTGCTGATACCATTGTTTTACCGCCGCAAGGTTGTCTCGCTATACCAATATCTCGACGAACGCTTCGATATTACGGTCCACCGTACCGGTGCATGGTTTTTCCTCGTCTCGAAAGTGCTCGGTGCCTCGCTGAAGATATACGTGGTGTGTGCCGTGATGCAGCTGCTGGTCTTCGATCCACATGGCCTGCCTTTTGCGCTCAACGTGGCGATAACCATGTGTTTCGTCTGGCTGTACACCAACCGCGGCGGGGTGCGTTCGCTGATATGGACCGATACGCTGAAGACCGTATGCCTGGTATCGAGCCTCGTGCTGTGCATCGTCTTCATAGCCCGCAGTCTGGGAATGTCGGGTACTGAGGTGGTTGACAGCGTGGAGACAAGCCGCTATTCGCGCATCTTTTTCTTCGACGACCCCTCCTCCCCGCGCTATTTCTGGAAGATGTTCTTTTCGGGGCTTTTCGTCGTGGTGGCGATGACGGGCCTCGACCAGGACATGATGCAGCTTAACCTGAGCTGCCGCACGAAGCGCGATGCCAAGATCAACATCATGATTACGGCCTTCTTCCAGATAATAATATTGGTGCTGTTCCTGGCGCTCGGCGTCCTGCTCTATTCATATGCCGACAGCATGGGCCTCGAAATACCCGAAAAAAGCGACCAGTTGTTTGCGCAGGTTGCGGTCAACGGCGGCCTTCCGACAATCGTGGGCGTGGTTTTCGTGCTCGGGCTCATATCGAGCACCTATTCGGCGGCGGGATCGGCGCTGACTGCGCTTACCACATCGTTTACGGTCGACATTCTCAACGGCCCCGAACGGTATGACGAACGCTGCCTTACGCGCGTGCGCCGTACGGTGCATGTCGTCATGGCCGTAATCATGGGCCTTTCGATAGTGGCGTTCGATCTGTTCAGCGACGACAGTACGATAAACCTCATATACAAGGTCGTCAGCTTCACCTACGGTCCGATTTTGGGAATGTTCGTGTTCGGCATGTTCACGCGCTGGCGCATACGCGGCCGTTACATGCCCTTCATAGCCGTAGCGTCGCCCTTGTTGAGCGCGTTGCTGCAGTACGCCGCGCGCGAGTGCTTCGACTATCATATAGGCTTCGAGCTGCTTGTATATAATGCCATTATAACAATGGCGGGTATGATGTTGGTTGTCAGACGCAATGAAAATTAGATGCCTTATATTGACCCTTGTGGCGATGTTGTCGGTCGCCGAAGTCTCTGCGCAGGTTCTCTCCGCCGCAGAGCGTGATTCGATATCGGCGGTGCTTTCGCGCATGATCGAACGCGAGGTTCCGCGTACGCGTACCAATGTGCGTTCGGTGCGCTACAGGCGCGGTTGCCTGACGATCGAAACGACCGTGACACTGTCGTATTATCCTTTCCGCGAGGAGAATGTACGCGCCATGTACGATTCGGTGCGGCGCATTCTGCCGGCCAGGTACCGCAGGGCAAGTCTCGAACTGCGCAGCGGCGGCTGCCGTATCGAGGATTACATACCTGCGGCATTCCGCAGTTCGCCCGACCGTACGCGACGTTTTACGAACCGTGCTGCGCGGCCTTTGGTTGAACCATTGTCGCGTGTCTGCAGGCCGACCGAAGGACTGGCCGGACGCCATATTGCCGTTTGGCCGAGTCACGGACGGTATTTCGACCAGAAGGAGAATATATGGCGCTGGCAGCGTACGCAGATGTGGCAGACGTGCGAGGATCTCCTTTCGCAGAGTTTCGTAGTTCAGTATCTTGTGCCGATGCTCGAAAATGCCGGAGCCAATGTGCTGCTGCCGCGTGAACGAGACTTTTCGACAACCGAAATAATCATCGACAATGACGGCGGCGGCCGTTATGCCGAGTATGTCGGCGACAATGCGTGGAACGCCGGCGGTGAAGGCTTTGCGTGCCGCCGTGCCGAATATGTCGACGGTGACAATCCATTCCTCGACGGTACGAGCCGAAAGGTGCGGAGTGTGGGCCGCGACGGGCGTGAAAGTTATGCGGTATGGGGCGCCGATATTCCGCAACGGGGCGAATATGCAGTCTATGTATCATACCGTAGCCTGCGCGGCAGTTGCGACGATGCCGT
>DXGW01000183.1 GCA_019113665.1 Candidatus Alistipes excrementipullorum | reverse complement strand
TCGACCCTCAAGAAATATTTCGACCTCAACGGACAGCGCATATACAAGGGATTCATGTTGCAGACAAGCGTACACTTCTCGCTCGACCACGGTGTGCTGTCTGGGAGCGACGGTGCGGCTGCCGGCGCAATCGGCGGGACGGCCGTCGGGTCGGCTTTCGTAGCAGGCGGTGTCGCAGTCGGCGGAGCCGTCGTGGGCAGCACGCTGATCGGTGTGGCGGCATTCCTCATGCTGGCGGCCGGAGGCGAGGCCCTCGAGAACTCGTGCGCGGCATTCAACACATACGGCGAATACAACAGCGTTACATTTACCGTTGCCTGCTGCCACCCGTATATCCGCCCTGACGACTACACGGAGACATTGCTCATCGGCGCCGACCACAAGGTCGTCGCACAGATAGCCCTGTACGAGACCATGGAACCGCAAACCATAACGGTCCCGATCGACGGCTGCGAGCAACTGATGTTCTGGCTGGCCAATACCGATAACTGGTCGGGACAGTTCATATTCTACGACATAAAACTCACCAAGGACCACCTGCCGCTCGACATACCCAGGGCGGCACGCCTCTCGCAGGCCGTGGTGACGCAACCCGAATGGAATGCGCCGAAGGTGCAGAGCCAGTGGGAACGCCCCGCATCGTCGGGGCAGAAGGAGGTGGACGATTTTTTCTGGGGAGTCACCCGTCTGCACGAGAAGGTGTCGAAAGCAGTCGGGCAGATGGAGCCCAAATACGAAATCTACACCTATTATCTCGAAACCGACGCGGGAGTGCCGTGCAGGGCCGTAACGCTGGAATCGACCCGTGGCGAGAACCTGAATTCGATTACCAGGGAACTGGAATATGCACTCAACGACATCAAGACGCTGAAGGAGATCAAAAACAACATAACCGACCTGTCGATCGGACAGGCAAGTGCCGGTCTCGGGCTGGTCGAACTCGGGTTCAAGGGCATATCGTACGGCAAGCTGCTGAAAGCCGGAGGCAGCGTACTCAAGGAGTGCAAGGCCATAACGGAACAGATGTACAACGACAAGGTCGCCCTGGCGAAGTTCCTGCAGACGGTGGTCAACGGCCGGTTCGACGCCGACGGCAAGACGAGCACAGACACCACGATCCTCTGCCCGCTGGCCGAGGGAGAGACTCCGCCGACAAACCTTCTGCAGCAAGTAAAGCATTTTACCTTCAAATAACCGACAAACTAAAAACCATGGAAACCGAAAACAACATCGTATACAGAGACGAGCTGGACAAGGCCCGCAAGGCGGTCGATGGGCTCGCACGCGACGGCATGTCGACAACCATAGACGCCTATTGGGAGGTATGCTGCGGCGACGTACTGGTCGCCGAAGAGAATATGCGCAACCAGAGACGCACATGGGAAAACGCCTCGCTGGCCAAGGAACTGCTTGATATAGCTGCATATCTCGAAGGATATGACCACATGCTCGACAACCTGCACACGGCCATTTCGCGTATGGCCGATATCACATACGAACACCCGGGGCTCAAACTGCGCCTGCTCGAATTCGACCTGGGCGTACTGCAGCGGATCGAAGCACGGATAGGCCATGACCTTGACCTCTGCGAGCACATAATGTTCGAGATTTCGTTCTACCGGCGCAATATCGAGCGTGCCGACAAGGGCGATTTCGGGAATATCGAGCAACGCGGCCACCTCAAGCACGACCCCATAGAGTGGAGCGCCGAATACGAGAGTATCATCGACGAAGCCGAGCGCAAGATAGACTCGCTCTTGGACGACCACCCGCGCGGCATGGGATTCTGCTTCGCATACTGGAGCACGAAAGCCCGTGTACTGCATGAAGATTACGGGATCGTGTGGCGCAGCCCGGCCATAATGAATCCCGGCGTGATATTCGACTGACAGGCGGCACACCTATGATGCGGGTATATAACAGGATTCAATAAGAACCTATAAGAGAACTACGCAGAACATGACAATCCGGCCCGAACATGTTACGGATAAACATATTCGTCGCAACAAATAATCACAAGTGAATCTACTCGACTACTTGTGTAGTACGACGATCAAACTCCCATTCATACGCGTATTCGGCTCCTTCGATGGTAACAATAAATACCACGCGAGATCCTTTTACCCAACCGACATGTATAAATCCGGAAACGGATTCTCCAGGCTGGATCGTATTCCGTTTGATATACCCCATGCGGCGTATATCCTGTTCCTGCTGCAATGAACGGCCGAAATCAGCCATACGCTTCTGTGATGCGAGATTTGCAATTTGCGCATCGGCAGCATTATATGTCGTGGTAGTATATGTCACATATTCGCCATAATTGTTATATCCCGTGGTTGTAGATGTCGAATATCCGGCAGTCGATGCCGACAAGCCTTCGCTAAAACCCACCAAAATGGCAGCCCACGTTTGTGAGCGTTTCACCTTCTTCATATACTCATCGCAGGACCATACGGCAAGATTTGTGACAGACCCTTCAGCATCGGCAGAATATGCACGTACGTCGACTTCGGGGACAAACTCTATCGGAGTATACGAATTGTTCGTTATGACAATATCCAGACGATGCCATTTGCCGTAATCACGCACTACGGCATCACTCAATGCCAGTGTCAGACCGTTCTTGAAATACACCTCCCAAGGAGTACCGTCACGATACTCGACCGAACGTTCGGATACCAACGGGGATTCCCAGATCTGCATATCATTGTCAGTACGGAACTTCAATGAGTTGCCATGACCGTCAACCAGTATGTAATAATTATTCAACGGTATGCCATTCTCATATTCGTCCACACGACATGAGCCATCGTCATTGAACCTTTTACGGACACCTGACAAATCCCCGAAAACATATGTCGAGAACTCCTTGACATTGCCCCGGTCATCGTACCTGCAGTACTCGCCATGGCGCCTGCCGTTTATATAATTTACCTTCTCGGCAACCTTGCCGTTTTTATGATACGCAATACTCCAGCCATCATAAACAGAACGGCTCTCATCGAGTGTATCAATATGCAGCATGGTCCCTTCACGACGCAACTCACCAGTAGCATAGTAATCCCTGAAACGTATGTATCCCGCCGAATCGGAAGGCATAAGTGCTATTCTGGTATATTCGGCAAATAAACGGCTCCCTACAACCTTGCCGTCTCGGTTAAAGTAAAGCGTATCCAAACACTCCTGTGAATATGTACGGCCGAACAGGAACAACAGGAACAACAGGAACAACAATGTCAACGGTTTCATGATTGTACTTTTATATCCGATTATCCACATACGGCAACATGCGCAATGCCGCCATGAGATTCAAATGTACAAAAGTAATAAAATAAACAATATATCGACAATTATCAAGCCCTTACCGAACTTCACTCTATTAAAATTACGTATCTTTGCGCAAATTCAACTGCAATGGAATCACTCAAAGAACTGTATAAAATAGGCAACGGCCCGTCAAGCAGCCACACGATGGGGCCGAAACGTGCCGCAGAACAATTCGCGGCACGCTGCCACGACGTTGACGCATACCGTGTAACGCTCTACGGATCGCTTGCGGCCACCGGCAAGGGCCACCTCACCGATGTCGCCATATGTTCGGTACTTCAGCCGATCGTCCCCACGGAGATAGTATGGAAGCCCGATGTAGTGCTCCCGTTCCACCCCAACGGCATGCTCTTCGAAGGCATAAAGGCGGGCAAGGTCATAGATTCGTGGACCATCTTCAGTGTCGGAGGCGGTGCCCTGGCCAACGAGACCACCCGCGAAGAGAAACCGCAGGGAATATATCCCATGAACACCATATCCGACATCAAGGCATGGTGCTACCGCGAAGGCAAAACATTCTGGGAGTACGTCAATGACTGCGAAGGCCCTGAAATATGGGACTATCTCGATGAAATATGGACCGTAATGTGCGACACCATCAAACGCGGACTCAACAATGACGGCGTATTGCCCGGCGGTCTGAAGGTTGCCCGCAAGGCTGCGACATATTTCGTGAAGTCCAAAAGCTACACCGACTCCCTCAGTTCGCGTGCAAAGATATATGCCTATGCCCTTGCCACGGCCGAGGAGAATGCCTCCGGCGGCATCGTCGTGACAGCCCCGACATGCGGATCGAGCGGCGTAGTGCCGGCCGTACTCTACCATCTGGCCACCTCGCGCGACTTCCTGCGCATAAGGATACTGCGTGCATTGGCCACGGCGGGACTCTTCGGTAATGTTGCAAAAACCAACTCCTCGATCTCCGGCGCCGAGGTGGGCTGCCAGGGTGAAGTCGGCGTAGCCTGCGCCATGGCGGCAGCTGCCGCCTGCCAGCTCTTCGGCGGCACACCGTCACAAATCGAATATGCAGCCGAAATGGGTCTCGAACACCACCTCGGACTCACATGCGACCCGGTATGCGGACTGGTACAGGTCCCGTGCATCGAGCGCAACGCCATTGCCGCCGCCCGCGCCCTCGACGCGAACATATACGCAACACTCTCCGACGGCATGCATCTGGTCTCCTACGACAGGGTTGTCGAGGTTATGGCCGAAACCGGTCACGATCTGCCGAGTCTTTACCGCGAGACGTCACAGGGAGGACTCGCCCGCAATTACGAGCGTCACTGACAATGCTCATATTACAAAACTATCCCCGGACACCGTCATGGTGTCCGGGGATAGTTGCTTTCTCAGGCCGCGCTGCGGTCCTGACTTTTCAGCACGATACTACTTCAGGTTCTTCAGGCACTCTGCGACATTCGTCTCGATGCGTCGGAGAATTGTATCCGTATCCGCACCTTCGGCACTCCTGACAAACTTCTCGCCTGTTATGTTCTCGTAGAGCTCGATGTATCGGTCCGTAATACCGGCAACAATCTCGGGCGTCATTTCGGGCACCTTCTGGCCCTCCTGTCCCTGGAAGCCATTCGCCATAAGCCACTCCCTTACGAACTCCTTCGAGAGTTGTTTCTGGCGCTCGCCCTTTGCGAGCCGCTCCTCATAGCCGTCGGCATAGAAATATCGCGACGAGTCGGGCGTATGTATCTCGTCCATGAGATAAATGACCCCGTCCTTCTTGCCGAACTCATACTTCGTATCGACAAGGATAAGTCCCATCTTGGCGGCAATCTCGCTTCCACGACGGTAAATCTCACGCGTATACTTCTCCAGCTGCTCATAGTCCTCGCGGCTGACAAGCCCCGAAGAGATGATCTCCTCTTTCGAAATATCCTCATCGTGTCCCTCGGCGGCCTTGGACGTCGGAGTGATGATGGGTTCGGGGAATTTCTGGTTCTCGACCATGCCTTCCGGCATCTCGACCCCGCAAATGACCCTCTTGCCTGCCTTGTACTCACGCCATGCATGGCCGGAGAGGTATCCCCTGATGACCATCTCGACCTTGAACGGTTCGCACTTGCGTCCTACGGTGACCATGGGGTCCGGAACGGCAAGTTTCCAGTTGGGAAGAATATCGGCCGTAGCATCGAGGAACTTGGCGGCAATCTGGTTCAGTACCTGACCCTTGTAGGGAATACCTTCGGGCAGGACTACGTCGAAAGCAGAGATTCGGTCGGTAACCACCATGACGAGATATTCGTCATTGATGTCATAAACGTCGCGGACTTTACCCGTATACTTGCTTTTCTGACCTTCAAAAGCAAAATCGGTTCGTGTGATAGCGCTCATTTTGTTTGCAGATTTATCGTGTCGCAAAGATAATGTTTTTGTGCGAGGTTACAGCCTTCGGACTGCCATATATTTATTTTTCGGTACAACCATACGGGCCAATCATCTAACATGAGCCTCTCAGGACATTGCATTTGTACCAGACAACCAATACGTATGGTCATTTCAGCAACGATTCACACAATCGCTCGGAAGCATTAGGCAGAATCTTGAGCAACTGGCCGACAATCCGTTCACGCGACTCCTCCGGGGTTCTGAGTGTTCTGCATGCATCCTGCCCGAACAGAGCCTCCGGTGTCGTGAGCAGCGACCACCCCCAGCCATACTCATGGCCGTGACGGTCCTGCGGGTAGACGAAATCCTCGGTTACGATATACCCTCCCATCTCCAGACGTGTTACATAGGCGTCGAACCTGCCGCGCATCTTCGGCCCCGTAAATCCGCATTCGGCACGCAACTCACGGGTTATAAGACTGCCGGCACTTTTCAGGGTGGCAAGAATACCCTCTTCGACACTACCCTCTTCAGGCTGAGGATATATGCTTCGGCGATAGTTGCAGAAGTCGGGCCACCACTCCCGGCTGATAAAAGCGGCCTTACGGTCAAAGAATTTACCGTAGGCGCAACCGCTGGCATGAAGTATCGCACCTTTCCATGACCACAATGGCCACTCCCACCCGCCGTCGGGCAAACGGGTATACCGGCAATCATCGTCGAGCACCTCTTCGGCAGACCAGCCTTTGATTCCCATATG
>DXGW01000182.1 GCA_019113665.1 Candidatus Alistipes excrementipullorum | reverse complement strand
CATCAGGAACGGAGCCATGCCTATCGACAGAATCCCGCCCACGATCTTCGCCCTGAAACGGAATATGCCGCGTTTGAAGTGCAGGAAACTGCTGCTGCGGGAGAAGTGGTGCAGCGATATGGAGAGGGCCGTAGTCTGTGCTATGATCGTAGAGCAGGCCGACCCTTGTATTCCCCAGCCGAACTTGAAGATGAACAGCGGGTTGAGCACGCAGTTCACGCCTACGGCCACCAGCATTATCATCATCGATTTCTGCGGGTACCCCGAGGCTCGCAGTATTTCATTGAGACTAAGGTAAAGATGGGTGATGACGTTGCCGGCAAGGATTATGTGCATGAAGTCGCGCGCGTAACCTATGGTCTGGTCGCTCGCCCCGAAAAAGTAGAGAATCGGATCGAGGAAAATCAGCCCGAGGGCTCCGATTATCAATCCGAACATGATGTTGAGCAGGACGACATTGCCCAGAACGTTCTCGGCGCTTTGCTTGTTGCCCTGCCCGAGGCGTATCGACGTGATGGCTGCGCCGCCGACACCTACCAGTGACCCGAATGCCGATGCCATGTTCATGATAGGCATGGTGAGGGCCATGCCCGAAATGGCGAATGCCCCGACGCCGTGACCGATGAATACGCTGTCGATTATGTTGAACAGCGACGTCGATGTCATCGCTATTATCGCAGGTATGGCATAGCGCGGAAGCAGTTTGGACAGAGGGTCCGTACCGAGTGAAAGTGTCGTGATTTGTTTGCTCATTACCGCGCAAAGATAACAAAACTATCCGATATAGACAATCAGATTGTTTTCGAGCAGGCGCATTCGGAGTTCGATAGGTCGGGAGCCTTCGATGCGTCCGGATATGGTGGAGTTGTCAAAATCCACGCCGGTTACGGTGATGTCTTCCGTCAGTGATAGCCCCTTCTTCCCCGAGTATTTGTAGAGAGTCTCCTTGGCGCACCAGACAGCCGCCTGCAGGCGTGGGTCGCTGCCCAGCGCGCACTCGTCCGGTGTCATGAAACGCGATGCCGCCCGGCTGAAGTCGCGTCCGATATCCTCGATGTCTATGGCACAGTGGCGCTCGGAGATTATTACCGCGACCATGTCGGCACTGTGCGAAACCCCGATGTGCTCGGCTCGCCCCGGAAGGAACGGTGCTCCCGTCTCCGAGTATGCTATCAGCGTGTCGCGGCCGAGTTCCCGCCGTACGATGTGGCGCCACATCATGAACTCGCGGCGACGGCGTGCCGATCCGAACGACAGGGCCGTACGGCGCTCGTCTTCGTCGACAAGTTGCAGCAGCTCCTCCTCGGAGAGGGTGTGCTCGACGAAAATGCGGGCATCATTCATCTTTGACAACCTTGATCTTGTCTATGCGGCGGCCGTCGAGCGACTCGACCGTAAATTCGAATCCGTGGGCCGACACCTTCTCTCCCTTCTTGAGGAAGTTGCGGTTTATTTCGAGCATCAGGCCCGCAAGCGTCTCGGCCCGTCCCTGGACATCGGCAAACGTATCTTCGTCGAGATCGAGCACGCGCTCGAAATCGACTATATGGGTCTTTCCGTCGAACATGTACGTACGGTCGTTCAGGCGCGTGAAGAACGATTCGTCGGCATCGCTTTCGTCGGATATCTCGCCGACGATCTCTTCGAGTATGTCCTCAAGCGACAGCAGTCCCTGTGTGGCGCCGTATTCGTCGACAACGATGGCCATGTGCACCTTGTGGGTCTGGAACTCTTCGAGCAGGTCGTTGATCTTCTTGTGTACAGGCACGAAGTAGGCCTTGCGCAGCAGCTTCTGCCAACCGAATCCGTCGCCTTCCTTGATGTACGGGAGCAGGTCCTTGACATAGAGCGTGCCCTTGATGTGGTCGATATCCTCGTCATAGACGGGTATGCGTGAGAACCCGGAGTCGATGATCGTGCGTTTCACCTCGTCGAAAGTCGCCGTCAGCGGTATGGCCGTAATGTCCACACGTGCGTGCATGATCTCCTCGACCTCGGTGTTCACGAAACTGACGATGCCCGAGAGCATCTTCTGCTCCTCGTCCGACGATGTTTCGGTCATGTCGACGGCGTCGGCCAGCTCCTCGATCGAGATGTTCTCCTCGTTGCGTGCGGCCATCTCGCTTATGCGGCTGCTGGTCCGCACCAGAACGTATGCGAATGGATAGAATATCTTCTTGAATATCGACAGCGGCTGGGCCAGAAACAGTGCCACCTTCTTGTATGAGCCCTGTGCGAAGATTTTGGGCAGGATTTCGCCGAAAAGCAGCAGTATGAAGGTGACGAAGACACTCTTGAAGAGGAATTCGAAACGGTAGAAGGTCAGGGTTTCGCTTATGATGTCGGCGGTCAGTATGACGATGCAGATGTTGACCAGGTTGTTGACTATGAGTATCGTGGCCAGCAGCATGTCGACGTCCGACAGCAGCTTGAGCACCGTCTCGCCGGCAAATGTGCGCTGCTCCTTGATCTCGCGTATGTCGTTGTTGGACATCGAGAAAAATGCGACTTCCGAGGCCGACACCATGGCCGAAATCATAAGCAGTACGACGGTCACGGCGAACTGTATTATCACGTTCGTCGAGATACCGTTATATACGACTATCGTATCCAATCTTCAGTGGTTGGCGGTTAATCGAACAGCGAATTTTCGCTCGGTTTGGGTGCTGCCGGCTCCGAGTCGTCCTTGAATACTTCGCGCTGGGTCCCGTCCGACGGAATGTCGGCTATGAACTTCACGTTGCGGCGCTTGAAAGCCGGGGTGTTGATTATCACGTTTATGTTGTCGTAGCGGCTCGACCTCCGGCCCAGCATGACCTGCTCGGACGGCCTCTGCTGACGCGCAACGGCAGGTGCTGCCGGCTGTTTTACGGTCTGTTTCTGCGGTTTGACGGGATCAAGTGCCGGCATCGTTGTGGCAGGGCCCGGTTCGGGTACGGTAACTATCGGCTCGATGGCCGGTATCACCTCCTTCATGACCGAAGGGTTCTCGTCCTCCTCGAAACCCGTGGCTACGACCACAAGCTCGATGGCGTCTCCCAGGTACGGTTTTTCGCTCGTACCCCAAATTATGTTGGCATTGTGCACTATGCCGTTCTCGTCCTGTATGCTTGCGTAGGCCTGCACGCATTGCAGTATCGTGGTGACCTCCTCGTAGAGGAGCTTCTCGGCCGAAGCCACCGAGATGTTGAGCAGTATGCTTTTCGATCCGGAAATCGACTTGCTGTCCATGAGCGGCGAGTTGAGCGAGCGCTCCACAACCTCGGCCGCACGGTTCTCTCCCTCGGCCGTGGCTACGCTCATGTGTGCGCGTCCGCTGTTGCGCATGACGGTCGAGACATCGGCGAAGTCGACATTAACCAGGTCGCTCTTTATGGTGATGATCTCGGCGATGCCCTTGGCAGCCGAAGCCAGCACGTCGTCGGCGTGGCTGAACGCCTCGCGCAGCGACAACTTGCCGTATATCTTGCCAATGTTCTCGTTGTCGATGACCAGCAGCGAGTCGACGTATTTGGCCAGTTCGTCGATACCCTTGTAAGCCTGGCGGTAGCGCTTCTCTCCCTCGAGGTGCAGCGGTGAGGTGACTATGGCCACGGTCAGTATGCCCATCTCGTGTGCCAGTTTGGCTATGACGGGCGAGGCTCCGGTTCCCGTACCGCCACCCATGCCGGCGGTTATGAAGAGCATCTTGGTGCCGAGCGTTTCGAAACACTCCTTGATCTCGTCGAGCGAGCCTACGGCCGATTCGCGTCCGCGTTCGGGCTCGTTGCCGGCTCCCAGACCGTTGCCCAGGAGTATCTTGCGCTGCACGGGGCTGTTGTCGAGCGCCTGTTTGTCGGTGTTGCACACGACGAAGTTCACGCCCGTGATGCCCATCTCCCACATGTGGTTGACGGCATTGCCGCCGGCGCCGCCGACGCCGGCAACCATTATTATCGAAGGTATGCCTTTTACGGCTTTCAATTCATCAAGTAAATCTTCCATATCCCAATATAACCGGGCTGCGTTCATCTTTGTGCAAGCCCTCACCGATCACCTGACCGGCCGAATGTTGTTAAAACCTAATGTCGAATTTGCCTGAAAACAGTCTCAGATCTCCTCGTCCTCGCCATTTACGAAGAAACCGTTGATGGCGTCCGTCGTCTCCTTGAGTGCACGTTTGAACCAGCCGATGCGCTCGCCTTTCGAATGCGAGGTCTTCTTTACAGGCTCCTCTGCGGGCTGTGCGACTTCGGGACGGTCACTCTTCTCCTCGTCGGGCTTGTCTGCGACCCTGTTCTGCGCCTTCGGCACAACATTGTCCCCGTATACGGGGCGCTGGCGTACGGTATTGTCGTTGTAAATGCCGTTGCCGGTCGGTGCTGAAGTTCCGGCCGACACGTTGTTACCGGCCGGTGCGGTTGTCTCCGATGCAGCCGTATTCTGTTGTGCCTGCTGTCTCGACGGCTGGAAGCTGACGGCGCATGCTCCCTTTTTGGCTCCGGCCAGCAGCAGTGCTACCGCGGCCGTATGGGCCGGTGTGGCGATCTTCTCCTGCGACTCGCTGTCGATGCCTGTCTGTGCCGTGGCTACGCGTACGTCATAACCGGTTACGCGGCGGAACAGTTCGTCGATGTACTCCATCGATGCCGAACCTCCCGTAAGCACTATGCCGAACGGTATGCGGCCCGCATATCCCGAATCCTTGATCTCGGCCTTGACATATTCGGCTATGTCCGTGAGACGGGCCTCGATTATGGCTGCCAGATTGCGGCGCATGACACCCTTGGTTCGGTGTCCCATGCTCGGGATCTGTATGAGTTTCTGCTCCGACACGAACTCGGCGATGGCCGATCCGTAGCTCTTCTTCAGTTTCTCGACGCTGCGCTCGGGAACTCCGTGGGCTGCGATGTCGCGGTTTATGACATTGGCACCCATCGGTATCGAGGCTATGTAGCGGACTACGTTGCCCTGTACCACGGCCACGTCGGTCGTGCCGCCGCCGAGGTCGACTACGGCAACACCGTCCTCCTTCTCGTCGCTTGAGAGTACGGCGTCGGGCATGATCAGCGCGTTGGCGAAGATACCGAGCAGCTTTATGCCCAGCAGGCGGAATGTCATCTCAAGGCGCGACAGCGGAGTCTTGTCGCAAAGTATGAAGTTGAATGTCGACGAGAGCTGGCGTCCGAAAGTCCCGACCGGGCTCTTGATCTCCTGGCCGCCGTCGACCATGTAGTTCTGCGGTATGCGTTCGATGATGGTCTCGGTTTCGGGGGCGATGACGTTGCGCATGCGCTCGGCCAGGTTCTCGACGTCGCGTTGCGTGACTCCCTCGCGCGGTTCCTTGACGAATACATGGTCCGTGTAGCGGTCGCAGCGCACGAATGCGCCCGAAAGCCCTGCGTAGGCTTCGGTTATGCGTATGCCGAGTTCCTCCTCGATCTCCTGCTTGGCTTCGCGTATGACGTTGCCGGCCTCGTTGTAGTTGTCGATAACGCCGGCGTTGACACCGCGTGCCGGTTTCGAAACTATCGCCTCGACCTTGACATCGCCGGCCTCCTCCTTCGAGCCGACTACTATAACGATATTCGATGTTCCGACATCAATGCCTACTATGTAATTTTTCTTCTCCATAATCTATTTCCTGCAGACAACCTGCCCTTCGTACTTGATGTTGATGCTCGAGTACTCGTCCCAGCCGATATTGTTCAGCCCGTCGCGATAGAAACGCATCAGTTTGTCGAATT
>DXGW01000181.1 GCA_019113665.1 Candidatus Alistipes excrementipullorum | reverse complement strand
TTGTATGATGTTATCCAAAACGTTGTGATATGGAATTCAAGGATATATTGGCAAAGCGCCGCAGTGTGCGGCGATTCGACGACCGGCGCGTGCCGCGTGAGGTCATCGACCGCCTTTTGAAGGAGACTTTTACGGCACCGTCGTCACGCAATTCGCGCTCCACGCGCATAATGGTTGTCGAGGACCGCGACATCATCGCCCGCATGGCCGAGATGCGCGATTACGGTTCGGCATTCCTGAAGAATGCGCCGCTGGCATTCGTCGTGATGGGTGACGGCAACGCTTCGCCCATGTGGCGGACGAACTGCGCCATATCGGCCACAATATTGCAACTCGCCTGTGTGGACGAGGGTCTTGCCTCGTGCTGGGTACATGTCGACGGACGCCCGCACGTGCAGGCCGAACCCGAAGGCAAGAGCGCGCTGGATTCTCTGCGCGAGCTGCTGCCGCTGCCCGAGGAGTGCGGCGTGCTGTGTGTCATCGCCGCAGGCTATTCCGACTTCCAGCCGGCGCCGCTGCCCGAGCACGACGACTCGGCAAGCGTGACGTGGGTCGGGTGATCCTGCCACGCAATGAAAAAAGCCGCTGCTCGAATCCCGAAGCAGCGGCTTTTTCCTTATATCGGTCCGTTTATCTGTACTTGTTGCTTATGAGTGTCATGAACTCTTCGCGCGTACGGTGGTCCGAAAGGAATATGCCGGTGAAGGCCGATGTTGTCGTGGCCGAACTCTGCTTTTCGACGCCGCGCATCTGCATGCACATGTGGTTGGCCTCGATGACTACGGCCACGCCCATGGGGTTGAGCGCCTCCTGTATGCAGTCGCGTATCTGTACGGTCATGCGCTCCTGCACCTGCAGCCTGCGGGCGAAGCACTCCACCACTCGGGCGATCTTCGACAGTCCGGTGATGTAGCCGTTGGGGATATACGCGACATGGGCCTTGCCGTAGAAGGGCAGCATGTGGTGTTCGCAGACCGAGTAGAGCTCGATGTCCTTGACCAGCACCATCTGCTTGTACTCCTCGCGGAATATGGCCGAATGGAGTATTGCGACAGGATCCTCGGTATAGCCCTTGGTTATGAACGACATGGCCTTGGCCACGCGCTCGGGGGTCTTGAGCAGTCCTTCGCGCTCGGGGTCCTCACCCAGCAGCCGCAGGATCTCGCGGTAATGTACTTTAAGTTCCTCGATGGTTGCGGGATCGTATATGTCCTCACGTTTGTATCCGGTCTCCATCTCTTATTTTCCTACGGGTTTTATATCCTTTATTCTCAACTGTGTCGACACGGTTCCGCGGTAATGGTTCTCGACTATCTGGTAGCAGATGTCGATGGGGTGTCCCGCCCGTATCCATTCGTAGTGCGTCGGCTGTTGGAACGCTATGGTCTGTATTGCGGTGTTCGGCTTCTCGCGCTGAACGAGGTCCATGCGCAGATGGTCCTGTTCCGCGCCGACGAGTTTGGCGTCGCCTCGGTTGCTGACCGAGTAGGTGACGAATACCGGGGCCGTGTTCCCGGGCCCGAAGGGCTGGAAACGGTTCAGCTGGCGGTTGAACTCGGGCGTGATGTCCGAGAAGAGCAGCCGGCTGTCGATGTCGACCTGCGGAATGAGTGTCTGCGGGTCGATGTTCTGCTCCACGTACTCGTTGAAGCGGCGTGCGAACTCCCCGACATTCTCGGGGCGCATCGTCAGGCCGGCTGCATACATGTGGCCGCCGAAGTTTTCGAGCAGGTCGGAGCACGACTCCACGGCCTGGTAGAGGTCGAAGCCCGGGATCGAGCGTGCCGAGCCCGTAACCAGTCCGTTGCTCATCGTGAGCACCACGGTCGGGCGGTAGTAAGTCTCGATCAGGCGCGAGGCCACGATGCCGACGATACCCTTGACCCATTTGGGGTTGTAGACCACCGTACTCTTGCGTTTCTTGAGTTCGGAGTTGCTCTCGATATAGTCGTGGGCCTCCTGCGTGACATTGCGGTCGATGCTCTTGCGGTCCTGGTTGAACGAGTCGATGTCGTTGCCCAGTTCGCGTGCCTTCTGCTCGTTGCCTTCGATCAGCAGGCTCACGGCCGCATAGCCACCCGACGGGGCGGCATTCTCGTCATTCTCGTCCATGCGCATGCGCCCGGCGGCGTTGATGCGCGGGCCGATCTTGAAGACGATGTCGTCGATGGTGATGGTGTGGGTGTCGAGCCCGCATATCTTGATTATCGACGCCAGTCCTTCGGAGGGCGAACTGTTGAGTTTTTCGAGCCCGAAGTGCGCCAGCACGCGGTTCTCGCCCGTCAGCGGGACGATGTCCGACGCGATGCTGACAACCAGCAGGTCGAGCAGGTGCGTAATCTTCTCGAACGGAATGCCGTTCTTCTGGGCATACGCCTGTACGAGCTTGAATCCCACGCCGCAGCCAGACAACTCGTCGAACGGATAGTTGCAGTCGGGACGCTTTGGGTCGAGGACAGCCACTGCCTTCGGTATTTCGTCGGCAGGGAGATGGTGGTCGCAGATGATGAAATCCACGCCTTTCTGTTTCGCATAGACGATCTTTTCCGTGGCCTTTATGCCGCAGTCGAGCGTTATGACCAGGCCGACACCCTTGCGGGCGGCGTAGTCTATACCCTTGATCGATATGCCGTAACCTTCGGTATATCTGTCGGGTATGTAGAAAAGCAGGTTTTTGTGGCCGATCTGGCGCAGGAACTTGTACACCAGCGCCACGGCCGTGGTTCCGTCGACATCGTAATCGCCGTAAACCATGATCTTCTCCCCGTTGCGTACGGCCTGCCCGATGCGCTCGACGGCCTTGTCCATATCCTTCATCAGGAACGGGTCGTGCAGATCCGCAAGACTTGGGTTGAAGAATTTGTCTGCTTTTTCTACTGTGTCTATGCCTCTTTGTACCAGTAGGTTAGCCAACACGGGGGCAATACCTAATGCGGCAGAGAGTCTCTCCACCGTCGGAGTGTCGCCCTGCGGTTTGACTACCCATCTTTTGTTTATGGGCATAATCTTCAGTTTTTATATATTTTAACATTTAATATTCTCGCCAAATTGTCGATCAGCACTCTTTTGACTTCGTCGATGTCGGGTGCCGATCCGATTTCCCT
Organism: Candidatus Alistipes excrementipullorum; assembly: GCA_019113665.1. GTDB lineage: Bacteria > Bacteroidota > Bacteroidia > Bacteroidales > Rikenellaceae > Alistipes > Alistipes excrementipullorum. Next base: position 6,663 of record DXGW01000181.1, on the reverse strand, counting down.
CATCATCGACGTTACGCCGCGGTCGGTAAAACCGCAGGGGTTGATGTTGCCGAACCATTTAAGGTCGGTGGTTACGTTGAGCGCGAAGCCGTGCATCGTAACATAACGTGAAGCCTTGACTCCTATTGCGCATATCTTGCGCAGCGGGCCTCCGTTTTCCGGGGCCTGGCCGCCGGCATACTCGGCGCCGCTCCCGAGCCATACGCCCGAGGCGCCGTGCGAGCGTCCTGCCCTGATGCCGTATCCGGCCAGCGTGTCGATGACGCTCTGCTCAAGGGCGTCCACATATTCACGCAGCCCGATTCCCAGCATTTCGAGGTCGAGAATGGGGTAGCCGACGATCTGGCCGTCGCCATGGAATGTGATGTCGCCGCCGCGGTCTATGTTGTAGAAATCGGCTCCGAGGCTGCGCAGGCGTTCTTCGCTTGCGAGCATGTTGCTCCGGTGCCCGTGTTTGCCGAGCGTGTAGACGGGAGGGTGCTCTACTGTGAGTATGGTCCCGGCCTTCGGTCCGGGCAGTCCCGTACCGGCCACCTCGGCCGGGCAGATGCCGCCCTCTGGCGCATTGCTGCCGTGCAGGGCTTTTGCTGCGAGCATGGCATCGAATATCGAGCGCTGCAAATCCCAGCACTCGGCATAGTCCATGCGACCCAGGTCCCTGTATTCGACAAACAATGGCATACTGCACTTTCCCTTTTGCTGACGCTTCGGGAGATGCACCGTGCGGTGATGTCTCTTGCGGCGTCGGCGTTCTACCTTTTCACGCTCTGCAAAGCGGCGTCGGCCAAGTACGACGAACGTACCAGAGGTGCGCTCGCGCAGTAGTCGAAGCCCATTTCGAGAGCCTGCTGCCTGTAGCGGTCGAATTTTTCCGGAGTGATGTATTCCGCAACGGGATAGTGCTCCAGAGTCGGCCGCAGATACTGGCCCAGAGTTACGATTCGGACACCGGCATCGCGCAGGTCGCGCAGTGTCTGTCCTACCTCGTCATCGGTCTCGCCGAGTCCGACCATTATGCCGCTTTTGGTAACGGCGCCCCTGCTGCCCAGGTATTTCAGGGTTTCGAGGCTTGTCCGGTACTTCGCCTTCGAGCGTACGAGCGGAGTGAGTCGTTCGACGGTTTCGATGTTGTGCCCGATGATGTCGGGCTCGGACGCCGCTACGATATCCAGCAGGTCGTGTCTGGCGTCCAGATCGGGAATAAGGAGCTCAATTGTTGCGTTCGGATTCTTCGCTCGGATCGCCCTTGTGGTTGCGGCCCAGTGTGCGGCGCCGCCGTCGGGCAGATCATCGCGAGTAACAGAAGTTACGACAACGTGCCGAAGGCCCATCAGCGCGACGCTTTCCGCAACCTTTTGCGGTTCGTCGGGATCGGCCGGCGACGGGTGTCCTGATTTTGTCGCACAGAAACGGCAGTTGCGTGTGCATATATCCCCCAATATCATGAAAGTGGCTGTTCTGCGGCTCCAGCACTCCGACTTGTTCGGGCACATTCCGCTGCTGCAGATCGTATGCAGCCCGTGCTGCTTAACGATACGGTCCACCTCCGCGAAGGAAGCGGTTTCGTGCAGCCTGATTTTCAACCATTGGGGTTTTTTCAGTACGTTTACCTCGTCATACAACTTCGGCATTTTAAGTTCATTATTTTCCAATTGGCACAAATATAGCGGAATTTTTTGCCATATCCAAAAAATTCCGCCATTATGGTGTCGCGGTTGCGGGCCTATTCCTTCGTGTGCCTTTTGTCGAATATGTTGAACCGTGCCAGAAGCGGGTTTTTGCGGTCGAGTATGAAGATGTCGAGCACCAGCAGCACGAATGCTATCCACAGCAGGTACGGGAACTGTTCGTTGTACTCCTCGAAGCGCATTGTGGTGAGTTCGTCCTGCTGCATCTCGTTTATGGCCTTGACTATCTCGTCGAGGCCGATGGACTGCTTCGACGCGCGCACGTATGCGCCGCCTGTCGTGGAGGCGATCTTCTGGAGCATCTGTTCGTTGAGCTTCGATACGACCATCTCGCCGTTTTCGTCGCTGATATACTCGCCGTTTATCGAGATCGGGGCGCCTTCGGGCGTTCCGATACCTATCGTGAAGATCTTGATGCCCTGTTCGGCGGCCTGCTGCGCCACCTCCAGTGCATTGTTGTCGTGAGTCTCGCCGTCGGTTATCAGAATCATCACGCGGCTGTTGTCGCTCTGTGACGAGAACGACATCATGGCCATCGACAGAGCTTTGCCTATCGACGTTCCCTGTTCGGCCACCAGCGTGGGCGATATGCGTTTGGCAAAGGCCTTGGCCATGCGGTAGTCCGAAGTTATCGGCAGCTGGACCTTGGCCTCGCCGGCGAAGACTATGACGCCGACGCGTTCCTGCTTCAGGCCGTCGAAGAGCTTGTCGATTGCGTATTTCGTGCGTTCCAGACGGCTCGGCTCGAAGTCTTCGGCCAGCATCGAGTTCGACACGTCGACCACGAGCATCATCTCGACTCCCCGGCTCTTCTCTTCGCGCAGTTTCGACCCGAACTGCGGACGGGCCGCGGCCACGGCAATCAGTATCATGGCGATTATGAAGAGCAGGAACTTGAAATGGTTGCGGGCCGTCGATACCTCGGGCATCAGTTCCCGGAGCGTCGCCATGTTGCCGAAACGGGCCAGCCTGCGGCGGCGCATTACGGCGGCGAGCATATAGATTACGACCGCAGCCGCCGGAAGCAGCAACAGCCATAAAAGATGCGGATTTGCGAACCTGAACATATTACGGTATTCGTTTCAAAATTACGGTTCTCAATATGAATTCCACGGCCAGGACGGCCAGCGCCCACAGCACCCACGGCAGGTACTCTTCGTTCAGTGTCGTGAACTGCGATATCTCGACCTTGCTCTTCTCGAGCGTATTGATCTGGTCGTATATGGCCTTTAGCTTCTGCTTGTCGGTGGCCCTGAAGTATTGTCCTCCGGTCTGTTCGGCAATCTTGCGGAGCACGTCTTCGTCTATCTCGACGTCGACCTGCACGAAGGTCGTGTTGCCGAACATGTCGACGGCCGGATAGGGGGCCTTGCCGCGCGTGCCGACACCGATGGTGTAGACCTTGATGCCGTAGTCCTTTGCGATCTGTGCCGCCGTGAGCGGCGAGATCTGCCCGCGGTTGTTCACACCGTCCGTAAGCAGTATTATCACCTTGCTCTTGGCATCGCTTTCGCGCAGACGGTTTATGGCGGTTGCCAGACCGTTGCCGATTGCAGTTCCGTCCTCGATGATACCGCTGCGGATACGTGCCAGCAGTGTCTGCAGCGTGCTCTGGTCGGTCGTCAGCGGGCTCTGCGTGAGCGATTCGCCGGCGAAGACCACAAGGCCTATGCGGTCGGTCGGACGGTCGGCGATGAACGATGCGGCCACCTCCTTGGCGGCGGTTATGCGGTCGGGCTTGAAGTCGCGTGCGAGCATCGATGTCGAGACGTCTATGGCCATCACTATGTCGATACCTTCGGCGTTGCTCTTCGAGTGGTGTTCGGCCGACTGCGGGCGGGCCAGAGCCACGATTACCAGGGCAACGGCCACGCAGCGCAGCACGAACGGCACATGGCGCAGCCAGTAGCGCAGCGTGCGCGGGGCACGGCGTACGCCCTCGATCGTCGATACCCTGATCGCGGCGCCGCCCTGTCGCGAGCGGTAGATGTAATAGGCTGCCATCGGTACCAATATCGTGAGCAGCCAAAGTATGTGCGGATTTGCGAATTGCATGATCACATCGTTGTTTTCGTGTTACCAGTTCTTGGACCCGCGGACGATTATGCCCTGTTTCTCCTTCACCTTCTCCTGAGTCTTGTCCTCCTGAGCCTGTATGGCATCGAGCATGGCCTCCTGCTCCTGCGGCGATATGCCGCCCTGCTGCTGTTGTTCCCCGCCGTTGCCGTCACGCCTGTCATTGTCGGATTTTTGCCGGTCCCGATCACCGTCACCATTCTGATCCTTGTTGTCCTGATTCTGATCCTTGTTGTCCTGATTCTGATTCTGGTCTTGATTCTGGTCTTGATTCTGGTCCTGGTTTTGATCCTGATTTTGGTTCTGGTTCTGGTTCTGGTCGTTCTTATTCTGATCCTTGTTTTGGCCCTTGTTTTGGTCCTGATTCTGGTCCTGATTGTTCTTCTGCTGGTCGAGCAGGCGCTTGGTGTAGGCGTAGTTGTACTTCGCGTCCATGTCCGAGGGGTTCAGCCGCAGCGAGTTGCGGTAACTTTCGAGCGCCTGTTCGAGTTTCTTCTGCATGAACTGCGTGTTGCCGAGGTTGTAGAAAGCCTCGGCCCTTTCGGTGTCGGAACGGGTCGAATCCGCCGCCGCGCGCATCATCGTCTGTTCGGCCGTATCGTAACGTTCCGAGCGGAACAGCGCATTGCTCAGGTTGTAGCCCGCCTCGAACGACGTTGAGTCTGCCCCGAGGGCACGCATGTAGAGATCGACGCTGCGGTCGAAATTCTCTTTCTTGAACTGGCGGTTGCCCTTGCGCACCAGACGGCGTTCGGGCATCTGCTGCGCCGCGGCACTCGATGCCGCAAGCGTGAAAATCAGTATATACAGTAGCTTACGCATTGTCTGGCTTGGTTAAGTTGTCGATTATCTCGTCCTCGTCGCCTTCGGCCGACGGTTCCGCCTGCTTGGTATCCTCGACGAAGTAGTATGCCTTGTTGTAGTCGGCCTCGTTCTGTTCGGGGTCGTGCTGCATCTTGGCGAATTTCGCAAGGTCGGCGTCGCGGAGTACCGAGATGAGGTCTGTTTCGGCCTTCTTGGGCATCTCAATGTCGCGTACGGCACCGGCTATCTCGTCGGTGGTCATCTCCATCGCGCCTATTCCGTAGCGTTCCGACAGGTAGGTGCGCAGAATGTCCGACAGTCCCGAGTAGTATGCCTTGTGGCGGTTGTTCTGCCACAGTTTCTGGTTGTGGAGGTTTTCGAGAGCCTTGATGGCCACGACGTGCGGCGGCTGCGGCGGCGCGGGCTTGAACAGGTCGCCTATCGACTTGCCCCGTCCTGCCAGCCAGCGCGACAGCGCGAACACGATGACTCCGACCAGCAGTATGGCCAGCGCGGCCCATGAGATATAGCCTCCGATCTCGGCGTACCGGAACGGGAGGTTCTTCTGCGGCTTGATGTCGAATATGGGGTGCGACGTGGAGTCTATCTGGAATGTGGCCACGTTGAGGAATATCGAGTCGCGGCTGCGGAGCGTGTCGACGATGTTCTTGTCGGCATAGAGCACTTCGGCCGTACCCATGCCGATGCGTCCCTCCTCGAATGCCGCCATCGTGTAGCGTTTGCGCACGCGCAGGTGGCGTCCGTCCCGCTCGAGGGTATCGGGCGGCAGACTCTCGACAAGCTCTATTCCGCTCTGCGGGTCGGGTGCGAATTCGGGGAAAGCCACGCTCTGCACCAGATCCTTGTCCACCTCGATCGTAAATGTGAAACGGTCGCCTATGAGTATGCTGTCGGGCTCGACGTAGGCTCTCACTTCGGGGGCGGCGGCGTGGGCCGCAGCGGCCAGGAGTGTGGCGACGGCCGCCAGTGCGTATTTGGCCAGTGGGTTTTTCATCGTTGCTTGAATAGTTTGATCAGTTCTGCCACATAGTCGCCGTCGGTCGATACGCAGGCCGTGTCGACGCGGTTGTGCTTGAGTGTGGAGTCTATGGCGGCGCTCCGCTCCTCCCAGACGCGGGCGTAGTGCTCGCGTACGCGGGCCGACGATGTGTCGACCCACACCTTGCGACCCGACTCGGCGTCCTGCATCTCGATGATGCCCACGTCGGGCAGCATGGCCTCGCGCGGGTCGGTGACGCGGATACCTACGAGGTCGTGGCGGCCGCTGGCGATCTTCAGGGCGTCGTCCAGTGCGCTGCGGTCGCGCGACGAGTCCATGAAGTCCGAGAGTATGAAGGCCGTGCAGTGCTTCTTGGTGACATTGGTGAGGAAGCGTATAGGTTCCGACAGTTTCGTGCCGCGGTTCTCGGGCACGAAGCCTATCAGTTCGCGTATGATCATCAGAATGTGGCTGCGGCCCTTTTTCGGGGGTATGAACTTCTCGACCTTGTCCGAGAAGAATATGCAGCCGACCTTGTCGTTGTTCTGTGCCGCCGAGAAGGCGAGCACGGCGGCGATTTCGGTTATGATGTTCTTCTTGAGGCGCTCGGTCGATCCGAACATGCGCGAGCCGCTGACGTCGACCAGCAGCATCATTGTCAGTTCGCGCTCCTCCTCGTAGACCTTGATGTGGGGCTTGCGCGAGCGTGCCGTGACGTTCCAGTCGATGTCGCGCACGTCGTCGCCGGCCTTGTATTCGCGCACCTCGGCGAACGACATGCCTCGTCCGCGGAATGCCGTGTGGTATTTTCCTGCGAAAATCTCGTTCGACAGACCGCGGGTCTTGATCTCGATCTTGCGGACCCTCTTGAGAATATCGTTCTCGTTCTCCTGCATTACGGCACGATTACGTTGTTGAGAATGTCGGTTATGATCTCCTCGGAGGTGATGTTCTCGGCTTCGGCCTCGTACGTGAGCCCGATACGGTGGCGCAGCACGTCATGGCATACGGCACGCACGTCTTCGGGAATGACGTATCCGCGGCGGCGGATGAAGGCGTAGGCGCGGGCGGCCTTCGCCAGCGAGATCGAGGCAC
>DXGW01000180.1 GCA_019113665.1 Candidatus Alistipes excrementipullorum | reverse complement strand
CCTCTACGCCAAGGGCAAGATCTACCGCGGCGTGCGCATGGTCAACTGGGACCCCGCCGCAAAGACGGCACTTTCGGACGAGGAGGTTGTCTACAGGGAGTCGCAGGGCAAGCTCTACTACCTGCGCTACATGATCGAGGGTTCGGACAAGTACATCGTCGTAGCCACGACACGCCCCGAAACCATACTGGGCGATACGGCCCTCTGCGTCAACCCCGCTGACGAGCGTTACTCATGGCTGCCCGAAGACGCACGTGTCATCGTACCGCTGGTCGGCCGCCCGATACGCGTCATACGCGACTCGTACGTCGACATCGAGTTCGGTACGGGCGCCCTGAAGGTCACCCCGGCACACGACGTCAACGACTACATGCTGGGCGAGAAGTACGGGCTTGAGACCATCGACATATTCAACGACGACGGCACGATCAACGACAAGGTCGGCATGTACGTCGGCATGGACCGTTTCGAGTGCCGCAAGGTCATCGAGAAGGATCTCGAAGCAGCCGGCCTGCTCGAAAAGGTCGAGGCCTACACCAACAACGTCGGCTATTCGGAGCGTACGGGCGTAGCCATCGAGCCCAAGCTGTCGATGCAGTGGTTCATGTCGATGACCGACATAGCCAAGCCGGCGATCAAGGCCGTCATGGAGGACACCATAAGGTTCGTCCCCGAGAAATACAAGAACACATACCGCTACTGGCTCGAAAACATCAAGGACTGGTGCATCTCGCGCCAGTTGTGGTGGGGCCAGCGCATACCGGCATACTACCTGCCCAAGGGAGGCTACGTCGTGGCCGAAACCCCGGAGAAGGCGCTCGAACTCGCCCGCGAAAAGGACCCGTCGCTCACGATGGCCGACCTGCGTCAGGACGACGACGTGCTGGATACGTGGTTCAGCTCGTGGCTGTGGCCCATTTCGGTATTCGACGGCATACGCCACCCCGACAACGCCGAGATCAAATATTACTACCCCACCAACGACCTGGTCACGGCCCCGGACATCATCTTCTTCTGGGTAGCCCGCATGATCATGGCCGGATACGAGTACCGCGGCGAGAAGCCTTTCGGCAACGTCTACTTTACGGGTCTTGTGCGCGACAAGCTCGGCCGCAAGATGTCGAAGCAGTTGGGCAACTCTCCCGACCCGCTCGACCTGATAGCCCAGTACGGTGCCGACGGCATGCGCGTGGCGATGATGCTCTGCACGAGTGCCGGCAACGACATAATGTTCGACGATGCGCTGTGCGAGCAGGGACGCAACTTCGGCAACAAGATATGGAACGCCTACCGTCTGATCAACGGCTGGAGCGTCGATGAGAATCTCGCGCAGAGCGAGAACGACCGACTGGCCGTCGAGTGGTTCGAGAACCGTTTCAACCAGGCCCTTGGCGAAATCGAGGCCGACTTCGCATCGTACCGCATATCCGAAGCACTGATGACGGCATACAAGCTCTTCTGGGACGACTTCAGCGGCCGCTATCTCGAAATAGTGAAGCCGGCATACGGCTCGCCCACGGACAGCGTCACGATCGCCGAGACCCGCAAGCTGTTCGAGAAGATGATGCTCCTGCTTCACCCGTTCATGCCCTTCATCACCGAGGAGATATGGCAGGACCTCGCGCCCCGCAGGGAGGGAGAGTCGATCATGGTCGCCGCGATGCCCCGTGCCGCCGCCTTCGACGAGAAGCTGCTGGCGCGTTTCGATCTGGCACAGGAGGCTGTTTCGGCCGTGCGCAACATACGCAAGCAGAAGAACATCGCACAGAAGGAGCCGCTGACGATCAAGGTCATCGCCGACGGGAACTACCCGGCCGAATACGAGCCCGTAATGGTCAAGGAGGCCAACCTCTCGTCGATCGAGCGCATCACCGAGAAGGACAACGGCGCTGCCGGTTTCATCATCAAGACCACGCAGTATTTCGTGCCTCTGGGCGACAAGATCGACAGGCAGGCCGAGATCGAGACCCTCACCAAGGATCTCGCCTACTACGAAGGCTTCCTTGCAAGCGTCATGAAGAAGCTGTCGAACGAACGTTTCGTCAACTCGGCCCCCGAGAAGGTCGTAGCCAACGAGCGCGCCAAGAAGAGCGACGCCGAGGCCAAGATCAAGGCCATCAGGGAGCAGCTCGACGCCCTGCGCGGCTGATACGGCGCCGTGGCACAGATAACGATATATACCGACGGGTCGGCTCTCGGGAATCCGGGAGCCGGCGGTTACGGTATAGTGCTGCTGTCGGGCCCCTACCGCAAGGAGCTCTCGGCCGGATACCGTCTCACGACCAACAACCGCATGGAACTCACGGCCGTCTGCGTGGCACTCGAAGCCCTGAAGCAGGACGGCAATGACGTTACGATCTATTCCGATTCTAAATATGTTGTCGACGCTGTCAACCAGCGTTGGGTCTTCGGCTGGGAGAAGAAGGGTTTCGCCGGCAAGAAGAACCCCGACCTGTGGCAACGTTTCCTGCGTGCGTACCGCCGCCATCGCGTAAGGTTCGTATGGGTCAAGGGTCACGCCTCGACCGTCGAGAACAACCGCTGCGATCAGCTCGCCGTCGCTGCGGCCAACGGCGGCAACCTTCAGGAGGACACCGGCTACCGGCCCGAATAACCTGCGCGGGAGATGGCTGCGGCCGACGGCGTCAACCGTCCCGAGGGCGCCGGCCGCAAACCCCGACAGCAGGTGCTGGACAACGGCGGCAATAACGACGAAAATACGGCACGGTTTGTGCCATGCACGGCGGTTCGGTACGGAAATTTGTAAAATCCGTACCGAACCGCTATATTTGCGCCGCAAAACACAAAAAAGGGTTATGAGATTCTCAGGTGGACATATCTATTTCGGGCCGAGGTGCGTCGTAGCGCGTGCCTTCACGCTCGTGCACGTCCACTGGTTCAGCGGATTCATCTGACGGGCATACAGCCGCCGGCATCGCGGCCGAAAGGCAGACGGCTGCCGACAACGGCATTGCAGATCCGGCGCAACAGTCACATTCACAACAGGCCGCAACATTGTCAAACGGTCACAGGCAGGTCTTCAAGAGGGCGCATGCACGCTCTCCGCATGCCTGCGACAACCAAAAACGCAATCAAGTCATGTTCCGCATATTGTTTTTTCTCATGGCCGGGATAGGTACAGGCTACCTTCTGCGCCACCGCAACATATCAAGATACGCAGGGTTCGTCTCGCGTGTAGCCGTGATATCGCTGCTCTTCGTATTCGGCGTATCGATCGGGGCCGACAGCGAACTCATAAGTTCGCTTCCGCGCTTCGGCGTTCAGGCGGCTGCGCTGGCGCTGCTGGGCATAGCCGGCAGCCTCATCGTCGCCGGAGTCGTACACCACCTGCTTACCACACGGAAAGGAGGTGCGAAATGAATGCCATAAAGGAATCACTGCCCGTACTGGGGGCATTCGTCATAGGCATAGCGTTCGGGCTGGGCGGTTCGGCACCGTCGTGGCTTCTGTCGCACGACCTGCCGCCGGTCCTGCTGACTCTGCTCGTCTTCTCGGCAGGCACAGGCATAGGCGCAGGCGACGACCTGCGCGGCATGGTTCACGGATTCGACATGAGGTTGCTGCTGCTTCCGGTATGCACGGTAGTCGGTTCGCTGCTTTTTTCGGCAATCGGCGCGGCCCTGTTCACGGGCCGTTCGCTCAACGACTGCCTGGCTGTCGGCAGCGGATTCGGATACTACTCGCTCTCGTCGATGCTGATAGCCGACCTCAAGGGCGCCACGGCCGGGCCGGAGGCAGCCACGGAACTTGCGACCGTCGCCCTGCTGGCCAATATTGTCCGCGAAATGGTCGCCGTAGTGTTCCTGCCGGTTTTTGCACGCATAGGCGGGCGCATGGCCACAATCTCCGTCGCGGGCATAAGTTCGATGGACGTATGCCTGCCCATGATTGTCCGCTGCGCGGGAGACCGTCAGGTCGTACCGCAGGCCCTGTTCCACGGCATAGCCCTCGAAATCAGCGTACCGTTCCTCATCGGGGCCTTCTGCTAAGGCACGGCCCGCAGACAGCTACTCGACATAACGACAGGACGCCATGCCTTGCGGCATGGCGTCCTTGTTTACGGCATTCCCGGCGGTCAGACCTCCACGAGCAGGAAAGCCAGGTAGCAGGCGACAATGCACAGGGCGCATGGCACACGCACGGCCCAGCCCTTGAACTTTAGCATCGGCACCGTGAAGAGCGTAGCCAGCGCGCCGAACATCAGGAGCTTGACCACATTGGGGTCGGCATAGTCATAGACGGACTGGCGCAGGCTGACAATATCGGCGATGCACAGCACCAGGAAGTTGAAGAGGTTGCTGCCGACGATGTTGCCGACGGCGATGTCGTAGTTCTTCATGCGGAACAGCGCAATCGTCGAGGCCACTTCGGGGAGCGAAGTCGCCACACCCAGGAAGAGTGCGCCGGCAAGGCCGACACCGAGATTGTAGCGCTGTGCGATGTCGTCGGTTATGTATGTCAGCACGATGCTCAGGCCGATGATGGCGATGCTTGCGATGATGAAACGTACGATTATCTGGTTGAGCGACAACCCCACCTCTTCCTGACAATCCTCGTCCGGGGCCTCGGTCTCGCCCGAGAGGTGTCTCACGGCAAGGGCGTAGACAACTATGAATATGAATGTTATGATATTTACCGTCAGAATGTCGAAGTCGAGCACGCCGAAATAGTCGAGCATCAGCACACCGTAGATCACGATGAGATAGAGCGACACGATCACGTTGCCGCGTGCTATCGGCACGTTCCGGAAGCTGCGAATGAAGAGTACGGCCAGCGTCGACAGCATGGCGATGTTGAAGAGGTCGCTGCCCAGAATGTTGCCTATGCAGAGGGCCGGCTTGTGGAGGAAGACAGTGGCCGAGAGGCTTGTGAAGAGTTCGGGGAGCGAGGTCACGGCCGACAGCAACACGCCGCCGAGAAATGCTCCCGACAGCTTCGTTGTCTTGTCAATCAGGTCGATGTAATGCGACGCCTTGATCGAGGCGAACACAACGAGTGCCGCCACGACCACATATTCGAGCAACAGCATGGCAGTACGCTATTTTTTCGTCTTTTCGGCGATCACGCCGTCGATATATGCCTTGATTTTGGGTGCGGGATCCTCCCACGTGTCGGGTTTTATGACCTTTCCGTCCTTGGGGTTGTAGTGCGGTTTGCCGTCGGGCCAGAGTTTGGCCATGTTGGCTTTCTGCACGATGTCGAAAAGTTCGTCGGCTTCGAGTCCCATCTCCACAAGCGTGCCGAGCGCAAAATACATGAGGTCGATCATGGCGTCGGCCTGCTCATATATCGAATCGGCCACGAGGAACTCGGCAACCTCCTCATTCATCCATTTTCCGCGGCTCAAAGCCCTTTTGCGGTCGATCATGCGCGGCGACGGAGCCACGGGGTGTCCGAACTTCTCGTGAAATTCGCGGACATCGTTCCACTCTTTTTTCATAACAGTTCTGTTTCGTTTGATTCGGGCAAAGATACGCAAAAATCCGCAGGCCGGGACACAAACGGCGCAATAAATGGAACATCACCGCAAGACTCCATTCGAAAACGACGGAATGTTGCCGAAATACGACTGCGACGACAA
>DXGW01000179.1 GCA_019113665.1 Candidatus Alistipes excrementipullorum | reverse complement strand
AGAAACTTCTCAAATTTTAGACGATGATTTGCCTTCCACAAGGTGCGGTTTGAGAGTCACAGTCATACTCTGCATATCCCTGTTGCGGATATGTTTCATCAGCAGGTCGAACGACTCCTGTCCGAACTGCTCTATGGGCTGGCTGATATAGGCCACCGACGTGCGGTACAGTTCGAAAGCCTCGCTGTCGTCGAAACCCACCACCCTGACCTGCTCCGGAACCTTTATGCCAAGGCTGTCGAGCACCTTCAGGCCTGATATGGTCAGTGTGTTGGTCCCGAATACAAACGCCTCAACACCGCGGCCCACCGCCTCTCCGACAACCTCACGCACCTGCTGCTCGATATTTCGGAAATCGATGCGATGGACTGCAATATTCTCCTCAAGGCCGAAACGGGCCATGGCCCGGCAATACCCTTCCTCACGTTCAATGGCATTCGAAAGAGGCATGTCGTAACCTATCATCTCGATACGCGAACAGCCGCTGTCCACCAGCGTCGATACGGCCAGTGACAAGGCCGCCCTGTTGTCCAGGACAACGGTGCTCACATCTACATTGTCGACGCTGCGGTCCATGAGAACCATCGGTATATGCGAATCGGCCACCGATGCGATGAACTTCTCGGAGCCGGCACACGGCACGATTATCAGACCGTCGATTCCTCTGTCGACAAGCACCTTGACAAGGTTTTCGAGTTTGGCCGCATTCTCGTCCGTCGATCCGAAGATAACGGTATAGTCGTATTTGTATGCGCGGTCCTCGATGCACCGCGCTATGTCGGCAAAAAACTTGTTCGATATGTCAGAAAGCACGACGCCGATGGTATTGGTCTTGCCGCGGCGCAATGTGCGCGCGGCATTGTTGGGGTGATAGTCGAGCCTTTTGGCAATCTCGAGTATGCGGCGCGAAGTCTCTTCGCTGACCTTGTAAAGCCGCTCATCGGGATCCTTGCCCTGATTGCTCATGACAAATGAAACGAGAGCTATCGAAACACCCGCCTCATTCGCAATATCCTTTATCGTCGCCTTTTTCGTCGTCATCGTATCTGTTATGGTTCTATCCCTGTCCATTTGCAAGTACAAATATAATTAAAAGGTTTTAATCGCGAAAATTTTCAGGCACAGAAGCATCATTAAACGGCAATATTCCGGCATCAGAGTCCGAAACGGCAAGGTTTAGGACCGGTCAGAATATGAAATTCCATATTCCGGACACCACCCGCCACGGCAATGCCACAATATCGCCGGCGGTCTCCAGCATTGCCGGCAATACGAGCCAGTGCAGCAGGCCCAGGGCCAACGTCAGCACGCCAAGCGCAAGTGCGGCGATGCAGGCCCCGGCTCCGATACGCAGAAACATCGAAGGCAGCTTCTCGTGCAGGAACCACCACTTCAGGTGCAATATCCGGTACGATCCCCACAGCGCCGCCAACAGATAGAGCCACGGCACGAATGGCCACAGCCACGAGCCCGTCATACCTTCAAGGTCGATCCACGGCGCCACGTACGACACCGAACCGAAATACCATATGTATAACGGCAAAGCCAGCACACTGAGTATGACAAGGGCCAAATGTCCGCCATAGCTCATGTCCGATCGCATCTTGTAGGCAATCTCTACGGCCAGATCCCAGAAAGCCTCGTTCTTGCCGCTCAGGTAGTAGAGGCGTTCGGCGTTGCGGTCGGCATCGTACAGGTTGCGTCTGCGTACCTGGCTGATGGTCCTGGCACGCAGATTCTCGGCATAACCAGTAATCGGCGAACGAGCGGCCGAGACCTTGTCGCTTTCGGTGATATAGAGCGTGTACCGCCCGCCGCAGAAGTGATAGTCTATACGGTATACGGGTGTACGCCGCACCTCGACCTCTTCGAACAATATGCGTTCACCCTCTTTTGCCGCAGCGTGCGCACGGGAGACCATACCCGAAACCGTACGCCCGACATGCGGGAGCACCGACAGGTCGTCACCGACAGGGCCGCTATCGCTGCCGAAACGGTCGACAAGCGTATAGTCCGACTCCGCGACGATGTCGCGCAAGAGGACGAAATCGTCATCGGGAATATCGACATTGTACCTGCACCATGATGCCGACCTCAACCTGCGGGCTATCTGGCTGTAATAGTAGAGCTGCCTGAAGCCGTCGCATACCGAGCATGTCACGAACCCGTGGCCCGAGCATGTCGAACACGGGACCTTGCCCAGTCCCGAGCAGGTGTAGCAGTCTACCATGCCGGCCTTGATAGTCCCCTTTCCACCGCACATGGGGCACTGTTTCATCACACGCACCGTAGCCTTTTTGGTCAGTGTACGCGCACCGTCATATCCTGTAACCACGCGCTGCGTCTCGTACCCGACAACCTGACCCGTGCCGCTGCACTTGCTGCAACGGGTATAATTCTGTACACGGCCCGAGCCGTGGCACGTATTGCATGGCTGGGACATGCCCCCGTGGCACGACGGACACTCCGACAGTCCGGTGCCCTTGCAGGAGGTACACTTCTCGACATGCTGTGAGCCTGTCACCAGGTAGTTCGACTCCGACTCGCCGTACCCGTCGGGGCGCGGCAAGGCAAACCGCCAGGCATCGATCTGCGACGGTCCTTCATACTTGAGCGGCGGCAGCGGCTGGCTCCTGTATGGGGCGGAGAGTTCCTCGACACGCCGTGCGTCATACTGCGTACGCAGGTCGGAACGGTACATCATCAACCTTACGGCCCGCTCGATACGTATGCCGTCACCCAGATCGGGATATGGATTATGCGGTATGGACTCGGCCCAGTCGTTGATTACGTTGCACACACCTTCGACGAAACCCTTGTTGAGTTCGAGTTCCACATCGTTCAGATACTCCTGTTCATTGTACTTCATGGTTTCGGGCTTTAGGTCAGTGTTTTCCGGTTTCGGCATCATCGGCATCGACATGCGGCAGGTCCCGCAGGACTTCACGCAACGAATAGAAGAGGTTGCCGCCCTTGCACAGCGGCAGCAGAAGTACGGCGATCAGCACCAGCGGCGCGGCCAATCCCCACCACTGTTCCGGTCCCGACTCGGACAGAAACGTCCGGGCATCGGCTACAAGCGACCGCCACGAAGCCATGCAATTGGCCGGGCCGATCCATTTAAGGTCGGCGTATCTGTCGGCCAAAGGCACCGTTTCACTCCCTTCGGGGAGTTCGATACGCTTTGTGCGGAAATACGGATCGTCGGAGTTTTCGCCCGGAAATTCGAGGTTCGACAAAAACCAGATGACGGCAACGGCTATTGCCACCCACCATTTCCAATTCAATCTTCTCATGTCACAGGTTTCAGAGGTTAATATTCAGGGAAAACGTTGCCGTTCAAGGGCAACCGCCGGAAACAAAGGTAAAAAATTTTTCATTGCATACAAAAAATTCTAACCTTTGACATACAATCCGTTGCACGGTTACAAAACAGATTCCGCCCGAAGCTGCAGCCTCGGGCGGAACCCTCACACATATACATCATAGGAACCGTCTCTATCGATAGAGTGCGCCGTAGTTCTTGCAGGCGCGGTAATCAGCACCTTCGGGATCCATGCCGAACGCAGCCCAGGCCGACGGACGGAAGATCTTCTCCTCGTCGACATTGTGCATGCATACCGGGATACGCAGCATCGACGCCAGCGTTATCAGGTCGGCACCGATATGGCCGTATGTTATGGCACCGTGGTTGGCTCCCCAGTTGTTCATGACGCTGTAGACCGAAGTGAAGGCCCCCTTGCCGGTCAGGCGCGGAGCGAACCATGTCGTCGGCCACGACGGATCGGTACGGCGGTCGATATGCTCGTAAATCTCGCGGTCGACATCTACGGCCCAACCCTCGGCGATCTGCAGCACGGGACCCTGGCCCTTTATCAGGTTCACACGGCACATGGTTACGGGCATGTCGCCGCGTGTGAGGAATTTCGACGAGAAACCGCCGCCGCGCATGTACTCACGGCCTGCAGGGTGCCATGTCGTGGCGTCGAGGCAGGCCTCGGCTTCGGCTTCGGAGATCTCCCAGAACGGCTTCATGACCGGATTGCCGTCGGCATCGCTCATCGCACCCGTGGCGTCGAGAGTCGACGAACCGGAATTGATGAGATGGATAATGCCGTTTGCGGCACATCCCTTCAGTTCGAGGCCCGTGGCACGCTTGACTGCCTCGGGGCTCCAGAACGTGCGCACGTCCGAGAAGAGCTGCGCCTGATTGGTCAGCAGGTGCATGAAGAGCATCGACACGCCGTTGAGCGTATCATTCTCCGTGGCGAAGGTGAAGGGTTCGCGGATACCGTTCCAGTCGAACGACGAATTGAGAATCGCCTCCGAGAAGTCGCCGTCAGGACGGAAATCGGTCCACTGGCGCTGACCCTGGAAACCGCCGGCAATGGCGTTGTGACCCATGGCCTCCTCCTCGAACCCCATTTCGGCCAGACGCGGGTTGCCGACCATGAGATCGCGGAATATGATGGTCATCTTGACCACATACTCCCACACCTCGTCCTTCTTCTCACGCGAATAGTGCAGGTGTTCGGGATTGAGGTCTTTGCCTTCGTGAGACTTGCAGTACTTCTCTACCCATTTCATGGCACGTTCGAACTCCTCCCTGTCATATATGCCGAGCTCGATGCGGCGGGCGATCTCCGAGCAGTCGACATACTCGTTGCGCATGCCGAGATACTCCTGGAAGAAGTCGGGATTGGGCGTGGAACCCGCAATACCCATAGATACCGAACCGATCGAAAGATAAGACTTGCCGCGCATCTCCATGACGGCGACAGCCGCACGGCCGAAGCGCAGGAGCTTCTCCTCGACATCGGGAGTGATGGAGTTGTCGTCGACCTCCTGCACGTCGCAGCCGTAAATACCGAAAGCCGGCAGGCCCTTCTGGTTATGTCCGGCCAGGGCCGACGCCAGATATACGGCTCCGGGGCGCTGGGTCTTGTTGAAACCCCAGATGGCCTTGGGCATCAGCGGATCCATGTCGATGGTCTCGGCGCCGTAGCACCAGCACGGCGTAACCGACAATACGGCACCCACATTGTTCTCGGCGAACTTCTCGGCAGCCATGGCCGCCTCCTTCACGCCGCCGATCGTGCGGTCGGCAATCACGCACTCGACGGGCGTGCCGTCCGAATAGCGAAGCCTGGAGGCATAGAGTTCGGCAACACTGTGCGCCATGCCCATTGTCATCTCCTCGAGAGATTCGCGGATACCGCCGCGGCGTCCGTCGATAATCGGGCGGATACCGATCTTCAAATGTTTGTTTCCCATAATCTTAATCTATTTTGCGTAGTTTATGCCAATAACTTCATATCGTTTCTCGAAATCCTTCAGCCTTTCGAGGAAAGCTCCGTAATCGCCGTTCGTACCCCAGGCCATCTCGCTATAGGCCGTAAGGCGCGGAAACAACAGATATTGCGCATACTCAGGTGTGCGTACATACTCGGTCCACATGTTGGCCTGCACGCCCATTATGTGTGACTGTTCGGCAGCGTCGAGTCCTTCGGGTACGGGATTGAAACAGTAGACCTTCTCCAAAGGTATGCGATGGCGTTTTTCGAGCGGGCCTCGGTCATTATCGAACTGATAATAATCGAAATAGAGATATTTGTTGGGGCACATTATCACGTCATGTCCGCGTCTTGCCGCCTTCATGCCGCCCTCATACCCGCGCCACGACATCACCACCGCACTGCGGTTTATATCGCCGTCGAGTATCTCGTCCCAGCCTATGACCGTTTTACCTTTTTGTCGCAGATATGTCTCCATACGGTTTGTGAACCATGCCTGCAGTTCCGTCTCGTTCTCGAGACCTTCACGCTCCATAAGCTCCTGACAGTGGTGGCAACGCTTCCAGCGAACCTTGGGCGCTTCATCACCGCCGATATGCACATACCGCGAAGGGAAAAGTTCGACAACCTCGTCGAGAATATTCTGCAAAAAGGCGAACGTCTCCTCCTTCGGGCAGAAAATATCGTTGAACACACCCCACTTTCCGTCCACTTCGAACGGGCCTCCGGTACACGAATACTGCGGATAGGCCGAGAGCGCCGCCAGCGCATGGCCCGGCATCTCGATTTCGGGGATTACCTCGATGTTGCGCTTGCGGGCAAACTCTACGACCTCGCGCACGTCGTTTCTGGTAAAGAATCCGCCAACCGGCGTATTGTCCCACACGCGCGGCTTGACCACGGTCTGCGTGAGCATTGTACGGTCGCGGAATGCACCGACCGAGGTAAGTTTCGGATACCTGTCTATTTCGATGCGCCAACCCTGGTCATCGGTAAGGTGCCAGTGGAAACGGTTGATCTTGTGCAGGGCCAGAATATCGATATACTGCAGAATGAACTCCTTGTCGAAAAAGTTGCGGCAGACATCGAACATGGCGCCGCGATAGGCGAATCTCGGTGCGTCCTTCACAACGACGCACGGAATGCGCCATGCCACGCCTTCGGCCACCTCTGCCGACTCAACCTGCGGAGGCAGCAGCTGCCTGACACTCTGCAGCGCATAGAATACCCCGGCCGGCGTCGAGGCCGTTATGCGGATTTTTTTAGGCGTAACGGTCAGTTCATAACCTTCGGGATTGTCCACCTTCTCCGAAAGGGAACATACGATGTCGCCCTTCGCCGCCACCTGTATATCCATACCCGAGCTGCGGCCGAAACGTTCGGCAAACACCTCGACAGCCTCACGCATCTGCGTGTTGTCGGGGTGAAGCTCGAAGGCGTTGCTGCCGTCGAAGACGAAATATCCGGACCGGCACTCCATCGAAACCGGTGCCGGGAAGATCGAAACCTGCTGAGCGAATGCCACTCGCGACACGAGCAGGAGGCATAATATGGCAATGGTTCTTTTCATGGCTAAAAGTTCTGTTTGGTTTCCGTTTTGAATTTGCCGTATTGCGCCGACAGCACGACATCTCCGCCCTGCGTGCCGGTCTTGACAAGGAACGAGGCTATTCCACCCCTGAACGGGACTACGGCCGAACCGGCAATCGAGGCATCGCCCTCGACCGCGAGAAAGACCTCGCCGCCATTTTCGAAGATTGTCGTTCCGTTGCGGTCGGTCAGATGCACATGTACGAATATCATGTCGTTGCGGCCGAGTTTCACGCCACCCTCGTCACATGCGAGCCGTATGGAGGAGGGCTTTCCGGGCGTACGGACCGTATGCGAAGCCACCTCGCGGCCGCCGACATACCCGCGTGCGGTCAGTTCACCCCGGCGGTCACCCACATATATGCGTGCGATGGTTCCGGCCGGCACCGACCGGCGGTCGAACGAACACCCGCCGATCTCTTCCCCGTCGAGCCAGAACCTCGCCTGCTCGCAGTTGGAGAATACGGTAACCGAATCGCCGCTCTCACGGTCGAAATTCGAGGCCACGAATATCATCGGTTCACCGTTTTCACGCAGGGAACGGAAATAGTGACAGGCATATTTGGGCAGGCGTTCGAGGCTCATGACACCCGACGACACCAGGTCGGGGGCAAGTCCGCGGTTATAGTCGAACATGACCCAGTAGCCGTCGGCCATTGCCGGGACGTTGTTGCGGTTGTCCCTGTGCGCCAGGGCTATGTTGTCGACCTGCTGCAGCATGCGCTTCTCTCCGTACTCACGCAGCTGCCGCGAAGTCAGTTCCGGTTTCTGGAACCACCGCGTCTTGTGCTGCATGAAGCCGTCGTCGATGGCATAGAATTCCCAGTCGCCGTATTCCGACACGATCAACGGGGCGTCATACCCTTTCACCGCATGTTTTATACGGTACTGGCGTGCCTCGATATAGATGTCATAACCGTATTTCCAGCCGGCCGTATATCCGTAGCGGGCCGGGTATTCCTCATGGAAAATGTCATTCATGTCCTCGATAAAGCTGCGCGGCATGGCCGTTTCGTTCAACGAAAGTTCCCATGCCAGCACGCACGGGCGGTTGCGGTCGCGGCGTATGAGCTCGCGGGCCGAACGGCGGTGATATTCGGCAAACTCCTCGGACTTGTCGAAGAACTGCCAGCCCGATATGGCGTCGAGCACGAACA